>JANQMQ010000227.1 GCA_028279995.1 Candidatus Phaeomarinibacter sp.
TATATCTGCCGGTCCCAGATGATCTCGAAGGGCTGCCCTTCGGCAACCTGCGCATTGAAGATGCGGCCGTTATAGGCACCGGTCATCACCACTTCGCCGTCAGCCAGAAGCTGCGGCGGCTGTGCGCCCGTCTCCCACCAGATGACTTCGTCCTTGATGGTGTCGAGTTTGGCGAAGGCCCGGTCCAGGCCCTCAGGCGTTGCGAGGGCCGTGTAGACATCTGACGGAGCCACTCCATCGGCCATCAGCGCGATTTCAAGATTGACCTTAGGTATCTTCCGCAGGCCCCGTTTGCCGGGGAAGGCGTCCAGATCGAAGAAATCCTCCAGCGTCGAGGGCGGCGTATCTGGATAGGCGGATGCGTCATAGGCAATGACGTTGGACCATATGGAGACCGGCACGGCGCATTCAAAGAGCGTCCCGGGCAGGAAGTCCTTGAGCGCCGGTGTGCCGTCGGGTGCCGGGGGTAGCGCGGAATGGTCGATGGGCACGGTCAGGCCTTCGTCGCACAGGCGTACCGCGTCTGCGGTCTCCACATCCACCGCATCCCACACCACATTGCCGCTTTCCACCTGCGCCTTTATGGGGGCGATATTGCCGTCATAGTCGTCCGACTGGATGGTGATGCCGGTCTTCTCAATGAAGGGTTTGTGAAAGCCTTCGACCTGCGCCTTCGTGTACGCCCCGCCCCAGGACACGATGGTGAGGGTTGTGCCCCCGTCACCCATGACGTCTTCGCCAAGGGCAGGTGCGGCGGTCTCACTTTTTGTCGCTTCCGCGCCATCGGTTGCTGGTGCAAGGGCGGCGTCTCCGCTGCCTCCTTCATTGCCACCCTCTGTGCCACTGTCACAGGCCGCGAGGCCAAGGGCCAGAATGGCGGTGGCGGCCAGGAGCCGCGTGTTCAATGATGTGGTGATCAACATGTCATGCATCCCCAAATGATGATCGATCAGGCTGCGGCGCGCGGGCCGTCAGCCTCCAGTTCAACATAGTCCAGCGCACGGGCATCCCCGGCGGCCCAGCCGACGCGGACCTTGTCCCCGCGTCCCGGCAGCGTTGCACCGCTGGCATTGGGCATTTTGACGATGAAGTCCTCGCTGCCGCCCAGGGCCAGCCGCGCTCTCACATGGTCGCCCAGATAAATCAGTTCACGGACGGTTCCCTCAAACACATTGTCAAAGGCCGCCGCCTCGTCGTCCTTCAGGACATGAACCCGCTCGGGCCGGATGGAGAGGAGCGTTCGCTCACCTGTGTCATGCACTGCTACGGGCTCGGCGAGCACCAGTCCGGCCGAGTTGTCCAGCGACACGGTCACCTTGTCCTTCACAATCCCGCGGACTTCCCCGGGCAACCGGTTGCTCTCCCCAATGAACGACGCCACGAAGCTGTTCTGCGGTTCTTCATAGAGGTCCGCCGGCGGCGCGATCTGCTGAATGGCTCCCTCATTGAAGACGGCGATCCGGTTGGACATGGTCAGCGCTTCGCTCTGGTCGTGGGTCACATAGACGATGGTGATGCCAAGCGTTTCGTGCAGATGCTTGATCTCAAGCTGCATCTGTTCGCGCAGCATGCGGTCAAGCGCGCCCAGCGGTTCATCCATCAATACGATCTTGGGCTCGAAGACGAGAGCACGAGCGACCGCGACGCGCTGTTGCTGGCCACCGGAGAGCTGGGCTGGCATCCGCCCGGCAAAATCCTCAAGCTCCACCATGTCGAGTGCATCCGCCACCTTGGCGGTGATGTCGCCTGGAGCCATGCCGCGCACCTTGAGCGGGAAGGCGAGGTTTTCCGCAACGGACATATGCGGGAACAGGGCATAGTTCTGAAACACCATGCCGATATCGCGCTTGTGCGGCGGCAGTCGGGTAATAGGGGCGCCATCGAGAAGGATCTCGCCGCCGGTTGGCGTCTCGAAGCCTGCCAGCATCATCAGGCAGGTTGTCTTGCCGGACCCGGATGGTCCCAGCAGCGTCAGGAACTCGCCGCGCTCGATTTCAAGGTCGAGATTTTGGACCACGAGTGCTCTGCCGTCATAGGTCTTCTGCACGCCGCGAAAGCTCACCAGCGGGTCGTGGGTGTCCTCGTCCGATGATGGTGTGTCTGACGTGGAGGGGGGTAGATCAGTGGTCATGAGCTTCCATTGGCACTGCGGTTGATTTTAGGCAAATCAGCCGCTTTCCGGGAGCCTAGACGATCACCCCGATCATGCAAATGCGATGTGAGAGGCGCCCGGCCTACCGCCCGAACAGACCCTTGAGCACATCTTCCGGGCTCGGCTGCTTCTTGTCTTCCGCGGGTGCATCACCTGACGGTTCTTCTTGACCCAGCAGGCCGCGAATAATGTCCTTGGGCTGAATCTTTTCAAGGCTTTCAACGCCCTTGAGAATTTCCGTCGGGTTGGAGATCACCGCTGCCAGGTCCGGAGCGAATTTCGGGTTCGACCATGTGCCGGTGACAATCACCGGGATGTCGAGACCAGCCTTGTCCGCCGCGCCACCCTGGCCTTCAAGGGACGCCACGAGCTTGGGCTTGAGCCGGTAGTTGATGGTCTGCTGCGCAATGCTCGTTGTGCCAGCGCCGGTCAGGCGAAGAAGCGGCCCGAGCATCTTGAGGTCATTGCTGGACAGCGTTCCGTTGGTGATACTGAACGAGCCATTGAGTTCGCTGAAGTCCGTGTCGGACGCCGTCGCATTACTCCAGCCGGAAATCGGGTCGGTCAGCGCCGTGCGGATGATCTGCGCCAGGTTGATGCCCTTGATGGCGCCATTGCGGAAATCAATGTTGCCGGTGCCGTTGAGCGTGTTGACCATCTGCGCCTGCGACGAGCCCTGTGCCGTCACGGCAATGTTGAAGAGGCCGGTGCCTGCAAGCCGCTTGAAGCCTGACGCCGCATTGAGGAAGGGCTCAATGGCAAGGCCTGAGAGATTGAAGTTGGCAGCGAGCGACGGGGTGGCACGGCGGCCATTGAGGGTCAGCTTGCCGCTGCCGGTGCCCTGGTAGAGTGCCATCCTGGTGAGGTTGGCCACCAGCGTGCCGTTGGTGATGTCCAGTCCAAGCGCACTTTGGCCGATCACGATATTGCCGAAGATGATTTCACCCGCGGACAGATCAAGGTCCGTATCGACGGCCTTGAGACCGGAGAAATCGATTGTGTCCGTGCTCCAGCCCGCGTCGCCCTGACCGCTATAGACATTGGTGTCGATCTGATCGACCGACAGCGTGCCGGACAGCTTTGGCCGTGCCCCCGCCGTTTCCACCACCAGATTGCCGGTAGCGTTCATGCCGTCCAGCGACATCGAGGCGTCAGAGAATGTGTAGCGGGTGCCGGCGCTGGCAAGCTGGCCGTTGAGTGCGAGGGGGCCGAAGCCGCCACCGTCTGCCATCGGACTGCCGGTCCATGCTGACAGGCCGCGTACGGAGGGAACAGCAAGCTCGACCGTGCCGGCGGTTGCAAGTGCGTCCCCGAATGTGAGGTCACCGGCATAGGCAAAATTGACAGGGTTGGAGGCCACATTGACGGTTGCTGCCGTTGACGAAGCCTCGAGAACTGCCCGCGGGCGTTCGACGGTCGCATCCACATTGACCCGCTCCGCGTTCCACGTCAGCGCGCCGGAAACCACCAGCTGCTCATCCAGGCTGGGCAGGTTCAGCGTCACGTCCACGTCACTGAAATTGTACGCGGCACCGGACTGCGCATCGCTGTAGCTGATCTGGCCGTTCTCGATCGTCATGTTGGCCAGCGAAACTTCTGTGGGCGCGATGCCACCACCCGAAGTACCGCCGCCGGATGTGCCGTCACCGGCAGGTGGTGTCTCGCCGCTGGATGTGTCCTGCGGGGCAGGCGCAGGCTCCGCAGGAGCCGCGGTCGGTTCAAATTGCCAGTTCGGCGTACCGTTGCGTGCAACCTCCAGGTTGATCACCGGCTCACGCAGCACGAACTCATCCACCTGAACGGTGCCGGAGAGGAGCGGCATGATTGCCAGTTCAGCGCGCAGCTCCTTCATGGTCGCCATGTTGTCCGCCTTGCCGCCCGGCGCGTTGGCAAATGTCACGTCACCGATATTGGCGGCCAGCGCCGGCCAGGCACTGATCGAGACATCACCAGCGATGGTGAGCTTGCGCCCGGTCGCGCTTTCAACGGCTGCTTCTACCTCCTGCTTCACCAGATCCGCGGAGATGAACATGGGAGCCAGAAAAACCGCGCCGCCCACAAGAATAACAACGGCAATGATGAAGTAGAGTAGGGCGCGCATTTTGGGTCTCCGGACCTGCAGGGAGGGGACGGGAATTGTTGCAATCGTACCGCGCTTTTCGCAGTCCTGCCATGCATCACGGTTTTCTGACTTCCACAATCGCGAATTCCTGTGGCAATGTCATGACTGCTTCGCCCATCCGGGGCGGGGTTGTGCGATTCACGCGCCGCAGCGGTCCTCAATTGGGGATCCCGGCAACCCAGGAAGAGGTGCTCGATGCAATTCGATCCTCCCCGCGTGATCGCGTTTTCCAAACCTTGCGGCCATAGGCACCGCGCCTAGAGGCAAGGTTTAGACAAACGCGGTTGGCGTCAGTCGTCTCGTCCAGCGTTAGCAGGACGGGCCCGTGACCCTCCCAAGGTGCCCGATGTCATTCGGGCGCTGCCCGCATCGTTTGTCCAATTCTGAAAACATACATCTATCTTCCTGGGACAGTGCCGCGCGTGCGCGCGGGCTGTGAATACAATGACCAATCTTACGACCCTAGAAACCGCCCGCTTTGTGTGGGTCTACTGGATGCGCTACCCGCGCCTGTTCTGGGCGTGCGTCGCGCTGGTTGTCGGCATGGCGGCGCTGGACGTGGCCCTGCCGCTCGTTGCCGGGCGCTTCATAGATGCGATTTCCGGCGCGCTTCCTGAGGCGCAGGTATGGCAGTTGCTGTGGATCGTCATCGGCGTGACGGTCCTCTACTTCACCGTGCGTTACATCATGTACCGCGTGTGGATCGTGTTTGCCGCCAATGTCATGCGCCATCTTGTGCGCGATGCGTTCGAACGTGTGCAGCGGTTCTCGTCCGAATGGCATGCGAATGAATTTGCCGGCGCCACCGTCCGCAAGATCAGCCGTGGCATGTGGGCCTATGACACCTATGCGGACACGGTAATCCACGCGCTGCTGACAGCGGTGCTGACGCTTATCGGTCTGACGATCATGTTGACCGTGCTGTGGCCGGTGATGGGCGTGACCGTCGGTGTGCTCATCGCACTCCATCTGGGGGTGGGTTACTGGCTGTCCGCCAACTGGGTGGCACCGGCAAACAACATCCATATGGCAGCAGACAGCCGCATCGGCGCAACCATGTCCGACGCGATCACCTGTAATGCAGTGGTCAAGAGCTTTGGCGCCGAAGAGCGCGAAGACGCCAGCTTTGAACATGTCGTGCGGGACTGGGCCGGGAAGGCGCAGTTCACCTGGATTCGCGGCGAGAACGCTGTGATGTTCCAGGTCGCCATGCAGATATTGATGATGGCGGCGCTGCTGGGCTTCTCGACCTATTACTGGACCATCGGAGCGGCGACGCCCGGTGACGTTGTGCTGGCACTCACGACATTCTTCGTGATCGACAGCCATCTGCGCCACGCGTCCTACCACATCCGCAATGCGCAGCAGGCGATCAACGAACTCGATGATCTCGTGCTGTTCCAGCGCCAGTCCATGGGCGTGGCTGACCGGCCAGGTGCGGAGTGTTTCGTGCCGGGCACGGGACAGATTGCGTTTGAAGATGTCCGCTTTACCTACGCTAACAAGCCAGAGCCGATTTATGACGGCTTTAATCTGACGATCCGGCCTGGCGAACGTGTGGGCCTCGTGGGACGGTCGGGTTCGGGCAAGAGCACCTTCGTGAAGCTGTTGCAGCGGCTGCATGATGTGGATGGCGGGCGCATCGTCATTGACGGGCAGGATGTGGCCGATGTCACCCAGTCATCGCTCAGGCAGTCGCTGCAACAGCTTCACGAAGGTGCTCTTGCCCGAACCCGACCGTCCCACGAGGCCCACACGTTCGCCAGGCCGGA
>JANQMQ010000239.1 GCA_028279995.1 Candidatus Phaeomarinibacter sp.
GAAGACAGCAGCTAAGAAGAAAACTGCCGCGAAGAAGAAGCCTGCCGCCAAGAAGAAGGCAGCACCCAAGCGCAAGACAGCCGCAAAGAAGAAGACGGCCGCAAAGCGCCGCTAGTCTGACAACGCCGCGTCAGCCAGCGTTAGATTCGAATATCAAGAGTGGTGCCGGGGCGCGTTTTGCGTGTCCCGGCATTTTGTTGCGCATCCCTCAAGGGCGCCTCACGCGCGAAATCACGAACCTGGGCGTCCTCCGCATCGCGGCGCTCATCCGCCCGCTTCTCATCACGCTTTGCTTCGACAGTACGCGATTCAAACCGCGCCTGCTCCGCCTTGCGGGCTTCCGCTGAGATCTCCACCTGCACTGCATTGCTGCTGCCGCGCGCTGCCAGCTTCTCCACCTGCGGTGGCGCGTAGGGACGCGCTTCGCGGGGCGCGACATAGCTTTGCGCCTGAGCGGAAATCAGCGATGGGGAAATCGGTAACGGCATAAAGGGGTTAGACCCTCACAACACAAAAGAGCAGTCTTTCCGGTTTAGACCGCCCTTCCTTGCCGAAACCCTAATTTAATGCGTCCAAAGCCGGGGACTTGGCGTTTTCGAGCGCCGGCAGGATCACATTCTCGATATCTTCAGGCTCGATGGGCCCCACATGCTTAAAACGGATTAACCCTTCACCATCAACGATGAAGGTTTCCGGTACCCCGTAGACCCCCCAGTCAATGGCCGTCCGCCCGGTCCGGTCCGCTCCGACCGCCTGAAAAGGATTGCCCAGCGTACCCAGGAAGCGCCGCGCATTTTCCGGCGCATCCTTGTAGTTGATGCCCACAAGCCGCACATCATCGCGCGTTGCCAGCTGCATCAGGATCGGATGCTCCACCCGGCACGGCGCACACCACGAGGCCCATACATTCACAATCGTCGGTACGCCGGTCTTGAGGTCTTCCGCGGCAAAACCCGGAATGGACTGCAGCCCCTCAACCGGTGGCAGGGTGAATTCCGGCACGGGTTTGTCCTGAAGTGCCGTCGGAATTTCGCTGGGGTCCCCCCAAAACAGCGCGAGATACAGCAAGGCGGCAAGGGAAGCGAAAATGGCCACCGGCACGGCCGCACCATACCGGCGCGCCACTGGAGCCTGGTCACTCATGACCCCTCCGCCCCGTTGGCACGCGCCTCAAGCGCTGCAATCCGCGTCTTGACGGCCCGGTGTCCGCGCACGCTCCAGACGATCAGCCCAAGCGTTACCAGCGCCGTGATGCCGTAGGCCGGCCAGACGAAATTCGCGTATCCGCCCATGGCGAAATACTCAGCCATTGTGCGCCCCCACGATCATCCCCGCCTGTGCCTGCTGCATTTCCAGGGAGGCCGCCCGACGCTCCATGATTTCCGTGCGCGTACGCACCAGCGTCAGCACCACGAACAGCAGCGTAAAGCCCAGCGCCATCACCAGCAGTGGTGTGAGGATGGAAGAATGGATCGCAGGCCCGTCAAGCCGCGCCACGGATGCAGGCTGATGCAGCGTGTTCCACCAATCGACCGAAAACCGGATGACCGGCAGGTTGACCGCCCCGGCAAGACAGAACACCGACGTGGCGCGCGCTGCGCGGCCGAAGTCCTCGATCACTTCCCACAGGGCGATGTAGCCCAGATAGATGAAGAACAGCACAAGCACGGATGTCAGCCGCGCATCCCACACCCAGTAAGCGCCCCACATAGGCTTGCCCCATAGGGCACCCGTGACCAGCGCCAGGAACGTAAAGGCCGCGCCCAGCGGCGCCATGGCCTTGGCAGAGGCAAATGCCAGCGGATGCCGCCAGATCAGGCCGACAGCGCAGGCCAGCGCCATCGACGCATAGCCCGCCGAGGCCAGCCAGGCCGACGGCACATGCACATACATCATGCGCACGGTCTCGCCCTGCTGATAGTCCGGAGGCGATGCAATCAATGCGAGATAGAGCCCGATGCTCAAGGTGAGCGCCGTTGCCGCCGCCGCCCAGGGCAACACCGCACCGGACAGCGCCATGAAGCGTGCCGGATTTGCAAACCGCTGTATGGATTTAGCCATAAGGATTTTTATCCAAGCCGCGCACAGGCAGCAAGAAAAGCCCGCTGCGGCGAAATAGCGTTTTGGTGATTGCTGATAGCCGCATCACGACACCGATATCCGCAAAGCGGCGGCAGCCGCGAACGGAGCCAGCGCGAGGGATGCCAATGAGAATGCCCCCAGAAACAGCATGGGTGTTCCCATCAGGTCGCCCGTTCCCGCCGCAGCACCAAAAATCAGCGCCGGGACATACAGCGGCAGCACGATCAGCGACAAGACCAGCCCACCGCGGCGTACACCAACCGTCAGTGCTGCCCCCAATGCCCCGATGAGGCTGAGCGACGGTGTGCCCACCAGCAGGCTTACAATCAGCGGCAGCATGATGCCTGTCTCGAGATTGACCAGAAACGCCACCGCCGGCATGGCGATGATCAGCGGTACCGTATTGGTGATCCAGTGCGCCAGGCATTTTGCCAGCACCTGCATTTCCACCGGCAGCGGAGACATCAAAAATAGATCGAGCGAGCCGTCTTCAAAGTCAGCCTGAAACAGCCGGTCAAGCGACAGGAGCGTGGCCAGCAGCACCGCCACCCACAAGACGCCCGGCCCGATGCGCGACAGCAACGGTAGATCGGCGCCGACACCGAACGGCACCATGGTTACGACGATGATGAAGAACCCGAGCCCCACAAACGGCCCGCCGCCGAGCCGTCCGGCCAGCTTGATGTCTCGCGCCACAAGGGCCCAGAATGCCCTCATGACCCCATCCCCAATTCACCCATCCGGAGTTCAGCAGCCTCGATACCAAGACCGCGATGGGTCGCCGCCAGCACCACGCCGCCCCGCGCCAGGTGCTCCTTGAGCAGGTCGTCCAGCAGCGCACGGCCCGCATCATCCAGCGCACTGTCCGGCTCATCCATCAGCCAGATAGGCCGCGCACTGTCACCGCCGAGAAAACAGGAAAACCGCGCCAGCGTCAGCCGCCGCCGCTGCCCGGCAGACAGAACCCCCGCCGTCAGATCAGGAATATGCCCAAGCCCGAACCGCTCCAGCGCGGCATCAAGGTCACCCGTCCCGCCAAACAGCGACACCCAGAAGCGTAAGTTCTCCATCACGCTCATCTGCGGCTTCAACGCATCCAGATGCCCCAGATACAGCATCTCGTCGTCGTGACTGATCTCACCGGCCTCTTCTTCCAGAAGCCCTGCTAGGATACGCAGCAGGCTCGACTTGCCCGTGCCGTTGGGTCCGGTGATCACCAGCGCCTCGCCGCCCCCAAGCGTGAACGACACCCCGTCGAACAAACGCCGCGTCCCGCGTTGGCAGGCCAGATCAGAAACTTCAAGAAGAGCAGTCACGCAGATGCGGAGCCTTTAGATATCGTCAAAATTTCCGCCACGCCCCTTGCCGGCGGCAAAGCGCGCTGCGCCCTCGCGGGTGGCACCGGACGCCAGCGTTTCGCGACCAAGCCGGAACTCATTGGCCATAGCCTGATCGTAGGGCATATCCCATTGCATGTATGCGGACATTCTGTCGCCGCGCATACAGCCTTGCGGAAACTTTGCCAGCTGCATTGCAATCTTGACCGCTTCAGCCCGTGCCTCGTCTTCCGGCACGACCCGGTTGGCAAGCCCCATCTCCAACGCTTCTTGCGCCTCAACCGGACCGCCCGTCAGGATAAGATCCATCGCCCGACCATGGCCGACGATGCGCGGCAGACGCACCGTGCCGCCGTCAATCAGGGGCACGCCCCACCGCCTGCAGAACACACCAAAGATCGCGCTTTCACTCGCGACCCGCATGTCCGCCCAGCAGGCGAGTTCCAATCCACCCGCTACTGCATGGCCTTCCACAGCCGCGATCACCGGCTTGGACAGCAGCATCCGTGACGGCCCCATGGGCCCATCGTCCGCCAGTGGGTCTGCAATAAGTCCCGTCTTGGGGAGCACACCCTGATTGGCCTTGGACGCGTCCCCACCTGCTACCGCTTTGAGATCGGCGCCTGCGCAGAACGTGCCGCGCGCGCCGGTAAAGACCGCGACCGACGCAGCGTCATCGCGCTCAAAAGCCAGAAAAGCCTCGACCAGCGCATCCGCCGTTGGCCGGTCCACTGCATTGCGCGCCTGCGGCCTGTCGATCGTGATGATTGTGACGGGTCCGTCTTTTTCAACGATGACAGGCTGGGTTGCAGTCTGTGCAGGTGCGGATTCGGTCATTTTGTGTGTTTCTCCCGTGCTTTAGCACCCTCAAAGACGTTACTTGCCCTAGGCGCGCATTCTTCTTCGGAGTATAAAGCGCCCGCACACGCCCGCACGCCCGTAAATGCGCGAACCCGTTTGCGCCGCCTGAGGGTCACAACCCCGGTGCCAGAAATAACAAACCGCGCGCGGATCACAGTCTTTATTCGCCCAGGCTATGACGCTCACACGCATATGCCGGCGCTCAAGGACCCTGTCCTAACGTTGCCTGATGAGGAGGATCTCTCTTGGCACCTGCAAAGAAAAAAGCAGCAAAAAAACCGGCTACTCCCCCCAAGACCCCAAAGGGTGTGGTTCCGGTCTCTCTCGACAGCTTCAAATGCCGCAAGACGCTCAAGGTCGGCACGAAGAGCTATGAATACTTCTCGCTGAAGGACGCTGAGAAGAACGGCCTCAAGGGCATTTCCCGCCTGCCGTATTCCCTCAAGGTCCTGCTGGAAAATCTCCTGCGCTACGAAGACGGCCGCTCGGTCAAAAAGGCCGATATCGAAGCGATGGCCAAGTGGATGACGCGCCGCAAGTCCACCAAGGAAATCGCCTTCCGCCCGGCCCGCGTGCTGATGCAGGACTTCACGGGCGTTCCCGGCGTGGTTGACCTCGCCGCCATGCGCGACGCCATGGCTGCCGCTGGCGGCAACCCGGATAAGATCAACCCGCTCGCGCCGGTTGACCTCGTGATTGACCACTCCGTGATGGTGGACAATTTCGGTGCCAAGGACTCGTTCAAGAAGAACGTGAACATCGAGTATGAGCGCAACGGCGAACGCTACGAGTTCCTGCGCTGGGGCTCTGAAGCCTTCAACAATCTGCGCGTTGTTCCCCCGGGAACCGGCATCTGCCATCAGGTGAACCTGGAATATCTGGCCCAGACGGTCTGGACCAAGAAGGAAAAGCGCGCAGCTGCAGGCGGCAAGACCAAGATGGTTGAAGTTGCCTATCCTGACAGCCTTGTCGGAACCGACAGCCACACCACCATGGTCAACGGCCTGTCCGTTCTGGGGTGGGGCGTCGGCGGCATCGAAGCGG
>JANQMQ010000120.1 GCA_028279995.1 Candidatus Phaeomarinibacter sp.
CGCGTGGTTCTGGTTCCCCAGGAGAACTAGAGGCCTTCGCGGAGGCCTTTCACGAACCCATCGAGGCCGGTCTGGCGCGGGCGCTTCAGGCGTTCCGCATCCAGAATTGCGCGCACCTGCCTGCTGCTCTGCTCTATGTCCTGATTGACGATGATGTAGTCATACTCTGCCCAATGGCTCATCTCGTCCGCTGCCTTGGACATGCGGCTGGCCACTACCTCTGCACTGTCCTGCGCCCGCGCATGCAGTCTGCGTTCCAGTTCCTGCGTAGAGGGGGGCAGGATAAAGATGCTGACAACATCCGCCCCGGCGTTCTGCTTGAGTTGCTGCGTGCCCTGCCAGTCGATGTCGAACATGACATCCTGACCGCTGGCCAAAGCCTCTTCAACCGGCTTGCTCGGAGTGCCGTAGTAGTTGTCGAACACCTTGGCGTGCTCCAGAAATTCACGCCGATTGACCATCAGGCCAAACTCTTCGACCGACACGAAGTAATAGTCCTTGCCGTCCACTTCACCGGGGCGCGGCGCCCGGGTTGTAGCGGAAACCGACATAACGATTTCATCATCCGATTCAAGAAGGCCACGCGACAGGGTTGTTTTGCCGGCGCCCGATGGTGACGACATCACGAACATCAGTCCGCGACGGTTGATTGAAATATCATTCAACGTTTTGCACCTGTTCGCGCAATTGCTCTATGGCGGCTTTGAGGTCCAGTCCGATACGGGTGAGCTCTGTGTCTGATGATTTCGAACACAGGGTGTTGGCTTCCCGGTTGAACTCCTGTGCCAGAAAATCAAGCTTGCGACCGACTGCTTCTCCTTCGTGAAGCAGCGCTCGAGCCTGAGCTATGTGGGCCCGCAGACGGTCCAGTTCCTCGCGAATGTCGGCCTTCCCGGCCAGCATAGCCACTTCCTGAATGATACGCTCTTCCGGCATATCGGCACGATCTGCGAGCAGTTCCGTCACCTGGGCCTCGAGCTTCTTGCGGATGGCCTCCGGCGCCAACGCTGCCAAACTGTCAGCCCGGGCAACCAGCTCTTCAACCTCATTGAGAACACCGTCGAGAATTCCGTGAAGCTTTGCTCCCTCGTCAGTGCGCGCTGACACGAGGCTTTGCACGGCTTCGTCAAAGGTCGCGGTAACGGCTTTCAACCTCGCAGCTGTTTCTTCTTCGTCAGCGTCCGGCTCAGCGATGTCAATAACACCGCGGATGCCGAGTACAGCTTCAAGAGATGGTGGCTCAGTTCCAAGCCCTGTTGCCAGTGTCTTGAGTTCTGCCATCAGCTTGGTAGCCACATCAGCGTTCACACGAACGTCTGTGCCGGCATTTTCCCGCTCAATATTGATGAACACCTGAACCGCACCCCGCTTGAGCCTTGATTGCAGCGACTTCTTCAGGTCCTGTTCAATCGACTCTAGGCCGTTTGGCATGCGCATACGGATATCGAGGCCGCGCGCATTGACGGTCTTCAGTTCCCAATGCCAGCGCCAATCATCGCGGGCTCCATCGGCGCGGCCGAATCCCGTCATGCTTTTTAGTTTCATAAAGGCATTCTAGCGCAATCCGCGCTCTCGCTGTATCTGCCGCCAAACACGTACGTTTCGCTCGTGCTCACGATTGGTACGGGCAAAGGCATGGCCGCCGGTCCCATCTGCAACAAAGAACAGATATTCCGTATCTGCCGGGTTGAGCACTGCTTCGATAGCGGCAGCTCCTGGATTGCAGATTGGTGTCGGGGGCAGGCCATCAATCTGATAGGTGTTGTAGGGCGTCACAGCCCGGATTTCTGACCGGCGGATGCGCCGCCCGAGCGGACCTTCGCCATTCGTAATGCCATAGATGATGGTGGGGTCGGACTGCAGGCGCATGCCGAGTTCAAGCCGATTCACGAAGACACTGGCCGCCTTGTCACGCTCGTCACCCTGACCTGTTTCCTTCTCAACAATGGAGGCCAGTACGAGAGCTTCCTCGATGGTATCGAACGGAAGCCCCTCTGCGCGATTGTCCCATAGTTCACTGATGACCTTGCGTTGTGCCTTGCGCATCCGGTCCACGACGTCCTGCCGCGAAGTGCCGCGGGTGACGAGATAGGTTTCAGGCAACAGCGTACCTTCCGCCGGCACAATCGGGACACTTCCCGTCAGCACGGGCTGCAGCTTGAGATGCTCCACAACCTCCCATGAGGTCATGCCTTCAAATATGGTGATTGGGTGGAGGATCGGCTTGCCCTCAACCAGAATGCGCATGATCTGGCGCATGCTGGCGTGGCGGGGAATCTCATACTCACCGGCCTTGAGTGCCGATGACTTGCGATGCAGTTCCACACCGATGCGGAACATCAAGGCATCAGCTACAAGGTTCTCGCGCTCAAGCTGATTGGCAATGCTGTTGAGGCCGGAGCCATCAGCAATCAAAACGGTTGTGCGTTCCGGGACATCACTGGGGCCGACGAAGCCGCGCCACGCAAGCCACATGGGCGCTCCAACGACCACGAGAGCAATCGCGAATGAAATGGCGAAGAAGGCCAGTGCACGCAGAATTCGCCGCTTGGGCTTTTTCGGCGCATCGGGTGTCGTCGGCGTGTCGTCCATTCGGCGTTTTCTACCTTGCTCGGGCTCACTCAAGCCGGGGCGGAAGCGTCAGCCTTGTTTATGCGTCAACTGCCTTAAAGACGAGTGAAGCATTTGTGCCGCCAAAGCCGAAGGAGTTGGACAGGGCGATATTCACTTCCTTCTCCTTCTTGGTATTGGCAACAAGGTCCAATGACGTTTCAACCGACGGGTTGTCGAGATTGATGGTCGGCGGCACGACATTGTCGCGAATGGCAAGCATGGAGAATATGCCTTCAATAGCACCGGCCGCCCCCAGGAGATGGCCGACCGCTGACTTCGTAGACGACATGGAAACGTCCGGCTGCTCATTGCCGAAGAGACGCTCAACCGCCCGCAGCTCAATTTCGTCACCCAGCGGTGTCGATGTGCCGTGGGCGTTCACGTAGTCGATGTCTTCAGGTGAAATCCCTGCGCGTTCAATCGCCATGCGCATGGAGCGGTACGCACCGTCGCCATCCTCGGCGGGAGCGGTGATGTGATAGGCATCACCAGACATGCCGTAGCCCACGACTTCCGCGTAGATCTTGGCGCCACGCGCCTTGGCGTGTTCGTACTCTTCCACAACCACAACGCCGGCACCCTCGCCCATCACAAAACCGTCGCGGTCCTTGTCATAGGGGCGCGAGCCCTTTTCAGGGGCATCATTGAAACCGGTCGAAAGCGCACGGCATGCACAGAAGCCGCCAATTCCCAATGGGGAGATCGCGGCTTCAGCGCCGCCGGCGAGCATGACATCCGCATCACCGAACATCACCATGCGTGCCGCGTCGCCAATGGCGTGTGCACCTGTGGAGCATGCCGTCACGACAGAGTGGTTCGGACCCTTGAGGCCCCAGCGGATGGAGGCATAGCCGGAGGTCAGGTTGATGAGACGTCCTGGAATGAAGAACGGTGAAAGCCTCCGCAGCCCCTTGTTGTGAAGAGTCAGCGCGCCCTCTTCGATACCCGGCAGGCCACCGATACCAGAGCCGATGATGACACCCGAGCGGATCTGGTCTTCATATTCTTCCGGGTGCCAATCAGCATCATCAAGTGCCTGCTTGGCTGCCGCCTGTGAATAGATGATGAAATCATCCATCCGCTTGGCTTCCTTGGCGTCAACCCAGTCATCCTGATTGAAGGTCCCGTCCGTGCCATCGCCACGCTTCACTTCGCAGGCAATGGTGCAGGGATAGCCGGAGGCGTCAAACTTGGTGATCTGGCCAGCACCGGACTGGCCATCCAGAAGACGTGACCATGTCGGTTCAACGCCGGTTCCAAGGGGGGTCACCAGACCCAGGCCCGTAACCACTGCGCGTCTCAGCTCAACCATGGATGTCTCCTAGATGGGAATTGTGGAACAAGTGAGATCATCACCTGTCAGATAGCAATACGGACGGGCATGCTGATGCACACCCGCCCGCCAAATGGTCTAGTCCTCAAGCCGCATCAGCTTAGCTGCTGGCGTTTTCCTTGATGAACTTGATGGCATCGCCAACCGTCAGGATGGTTTCAGCAGCATCGTCAGGAATTTCAACTTCGAATTCTTCTTCGAAGGCCATGACCAGCTCGACGGTGTCCAGGCTGTCCGCGCCCAGATCGTCAATGAAGCTGGCGTTTTCGGTGACCTTGTCGGCTTCAACGCCAAGGTGCTCTACAACGATCTTTTTGACGTTTTCTGCAATGTCACTCATGTTTCTTCTCTCAGCTCATAGTATGCGATCACCCGACTTCGTCAGCATGATCTGGGGCTTAAACCTAGGCTCGCATACCCGTCGAAATGTCTCAATTCCAATCAGGCAGGCGGCAAACGTGAATTGGACAGTTAGCAGCGTTACCGTTGCGCAGCGCCCGCTTCTGTCCCGAAAAGCGGTCGCTTGGTAACACAATCATATTCCTTTGACCAGATTGTCAGCTCAAGGGCAATAGCCCTCAAAAACCAAGTGATTCCGGGCCTCTAGCCGATCCCTGAATTTGCGGCACCCTAGCCGAGAGTGCGGCTAAATCATGGCCATGCCGCCATTCACGTGTATGGTCTGGCCAGTGACATATGCGGCCTCCTCACTGGCGAGATACAGCGTGGCCGCTGCAATTTCTTCAGATGTGCCAAGCCGACCGGCGGGAATACGCGTGGAAATGGCGTCTTTTTGCCCATCATCCAGTACATCCGTCATGGCCGTTTGAATGAAGCCAGGCGCCACACAATTCGCGGTGATTCCCCGGCTGGCAACTTCCTGAGCAATCGACTTGGTCATGCCAATCATGCCGGCCTTGGCGGCCGCATAGTTTGCCTGTCCCGGATTGCCGGTAATGCCGACAACAGACGTGATACCAACAATGCGGCCCCAGCGGCGTTTCATCATGCCGCGCATGAGACCACGCGAGAGGCGGAAGCTGGCTGTGAGGTTCACGGCAAGCACCTGATCCCACTCTTCGTCTTTCATCCGCATGAAGATATTGTCACGGGTGATGCCGGCATTGTTGACCAGAATGTCGACCTGCCCCATTGCCTCTTCAGCCTGCTTGGGCAAGGCATCAACCGCATCTGTATCGCCGAGATTGCAGGGCAGCACGTGGACACGGTCACTAAGTTCAGAGGCCACATCATTGAGCACATTCTCACGGGTGCCGGAGATGCCGACCGTTGCGCCCTGAGCATGAAGCGACTTGGCAATTGCCCCGCCGATACCTCCGGTGGCACCTGTCACAAGGGCCGTCTTGCCAGTGAGGTCAAACATCCAACATCTCCGTTTCTATTCAAGCTCTGCGCCGTCGATGAGATCAATCTCGTTTTCCGGCGGGATGATAGCATTGTCGAGGCAACCGAAGTTCACACTTATCTGGGACGGGTCTGACCGCCGCTTGTGATGCGTGTAGACGCCACATGTCGAACAGAAAAAGTGTTCCGCGATGTGCTTGTTCCACTTGTAGATGGAAAGCACTTTTTCACCACCAGTCAGTTGAAAATTGTCCCGGTGGACCGGCTTCATGATGATAGCCTTTTTGGTGCACAGGCTGCAGTTGCACCGATATAGGTCACTTTTCATGGTATCTGCCAGGATAGCGAATGTAACGGCGCCACAATGGCAGGCTCCGGAGTATGTAGGCATTGCAGGTTACCTGCTGTCGGGTCTCAAAGGCCGGCTTCTGCCAGAGCGCGCACAGAGTCAGCTGAGTTGACGGTCTGCCCTTTGACAGACTTGTCGATCCATTTGGTCAGGCCGGTCAGAACCTTGCCTGAGCCGCACTCGACGAGTTCCTCAACGCCTTGGTCGCGCATGTAGATCACACTTTCCAGCCAGCGAACCTTGCCCGTCACCTGTTCAACAAGCAGTGTACGGATAGTTTCAGGATCACTTACGGCTTCGGCACGGACATTTGCAACCACAGGCACAACCGGTGCCGCGATAGCGACATCTTTCAGTGCATCAGCCATTTCATCCGCTGCAGGCTGCATGAGCGCCGAATGGAAAGGTGCAGATACAGCCAGCGGCATTGCCCGCTTTGCACCTGCTTCCTTTGCGAGTTCACATGCACGGTCCACGCCGGCCTTGGACCCGGAGATCACGACCTGGCCATTAGCATTGTCGTTGGCCACACCGACAGGCTCGCCCGTTTCCTTCGCAGCGGCTTCGGCTGCTTCCACCACCTTTTCATTGGCAAGACCAAGCATCGCTGCCATGGCGCCCTTGCCGGCAGGTACAGCCCGCTGCATGGCTTCCCCGCGCAGGCGCAGAAGGCGCGCGGTTGTTGTCAGGTCGATGGACCCTGCAGCGCAAAGCGCTGAATACTCACCAAGCGAATGACCGGCGACGAACCTGGCGTGATTGGCCAGGTCGAGCCCGGCCTCTGCCTGCAGCACGCGCACAACTGCGACAGATACTGCCATCAGCGCCGGCTGCGTGTTCATGGTGAGGGTCAGATCTTCTTCCGGACCATCCCACATGATCGTGGTCAGCTTCTCACCCAGCGCCTCGTCAACCTCGTCAAACACAGCCTTTGCCTGAGGAAAGGCATCAGCCAAGTCCTTGCCCATGCCAACGGCTTGGGCGCCCTGGCCTGGAAATGTGAATGCGCGGGTGGAAGTGTCGCTCATTGGATTGTCTCCGCTTCCCGGGTTGTCGAGTCGCCGCCAAACGGGCGTTTACCCGGAAAGACACCGGGGGCATGGCTTGAGTCAAGCCGCCTCTGGACGTCAGGCCTTGCATTTGCCAGCGCCAATTGCGACTTAGGGGCATCGAAGATGGAGACTTTATGTCTAGTGAGATTGTGCCCGATGTCTAGTGAGATTGTGCCCGCGTAACGGGGCCTGAGCTTCTGCCGACCCCGTTCAAGGAAACCCGTACCGGTACGTTGATTGCGTGCTGATGGCGATGTGCGTCCGCATGCCAATCCACCGGTGCTTCTTCTTCTGACGGCACTTCTTCCCATGAACATTTCACGAGACGAACAGCGGGTGCTGCACGCCCTCGCTCAGGGCGGTTACATCCGCCATTTCCGCCATGTTTCCCCCTCAGGGCGTCGACAGCGCGTGATCCGCGTTGAGTGCGTCACCCGGGACGGCTGGCTACTCTCTGCCTGCACCCTGGAAATCTTTGCGAAACTGCGAAAAAGGCGGCTCATTGCCTCTTCAGATGGCCAGCCTTACCGGATCACCCGAAAGGGACTGGCATCCGTTCGTGCACGGCCGGACAACAGGTGAGGCCTTCAGGGGCGATACCCGGGCCGAGAATGCTTGCATCGGGGAGATATTTCGCGTATGTCCCCGCATCGCTCAAGGTCCGGAGCCGGGAGCTGAAGGAACGGCGCTTTAGCGCTTGCGTGTTTCGTACAACGGTTTCCAGTGTTCCCGCCCGGTTCGTCTGCCAAGGAGATCTCCCTCTCCTCGACGAAGAACGGGGCTTCGCGCCTGGACCAGCGGATTGTCAAGGGAGCCCATCTAGATGGCGCTTTACGAACACGTGTTTATTGCCCGGCAGGATGTGTCGGCGCAGCAGGTCGAGGCTCTGACTGAAGAGTTCAAAACCGTGCTGGAAAGCAATGGCGGCTCGGTTGCAAAAAACGAGTACTGGGGCATCAAGACCCTCGCCTACAAGATCAAGAAGAACCGCAAGGGTCACTACACCCTGCTCAACATCGACGCACCGCATGCAGCGGTTGCGGAAATGGAACGCCAGATGCGTCTGCATGACGACATTCTACGCTTCATGACGCTGCGCGTTGAAGAACACGAAGAAGGCCCGTCGGCCATGATGCAGTCGCGCGGTCGCGATGACCGTCGTGGCGGTCGCGGCGGCGACCGTGGTGGCCGTGGTGGTGATCGCGGTGGAGACCGTGGCGAGCGCCGCCCCGCACCTGCGGCTGAGGCAGCGGCACCTGCAAGCGAAGGAGCAGACGCATCATGAAGATCATCCAGACAGACGCGTCACGCCGGCCGTTCTTCCGCCGTCGCAAGACATGCCCGTTCTCCGGCGCCAATGCACCGAAGATCGACTACAAGGACACACGTCTCCTGCAGCGCTACATCTCGGAGCGCGGCAAGATCGTTCCAAGCCGTATCACGGCTGTGTCCGCCAAGAAGCAGCGTGAACTGGCCCGTGCCATCAAGCGCGCCCGCTTCATGGCTATTCTGCCCTACGTGGTAGACTAAACAGATCAGGGCCTGCCGTTGCACCCAACGGTGGGCCCTTTTCTCCTGCGGGGCTCAACCTCCGCTTGTGCCCACACTTATTAGCTGTGTGATTGAACGCGCGAATGGGTAATCTGCCTCACTGGCTGACTGGCGTGTTGGCAGGCCTTGCACGCGC
>JANQMQ010000129.1 GCA_028279995.1 Candidatus Phaeomarinibacter sp.
ATCGGTTGGGTGCCTTGCCTCAAGCGAGGATTTCGCCCACCAGCGCGTTCAGACGCCGCAGGCCTTCCCTCAGATAAGGCTCCGGCAGCGCGGAGCTGAAGCGGAAGTGGCTCTCCACATGGAACTTGTCGCCCGGAATGACCAGAACATCTTTTTCAGCATGTAGGCGCCGCGCGAACACATCGGATTCGACCGCCAGATCAAAGCGCACAAACGACATGGCGGAGGCTTGCGGTGGTGTGACGGTGAAAACGCCCTCATGCACGGCAAGCTCTTCCTGCAGCGTTTCAAAGCCGGTACGGATCAGACGCCGCGCCCGCGCTGTCACGGCCGAACGTGCGGGCTCGGCCAATACGGCCTCGGCAAGGCGCATGGAAAGAATGCTGGCTGCCACGGAGGCATATTCATGGCGCCGCCAAAGGCCGGCCATGATCTCCTTCGGACCGACCAGCCACCCAAGACGAAGCCCCGGCAGGCCGTATGCCTTGCTCATGGAGTTCAGGACCACCACGCGGTCATACTCACCCCAGAAGCTGGGGGTCACTTCATCGGTGTTGCGCTCGGTCCCGGCATACACTTCGTCGGACACGATCCATGCGCCGACCGATTGCGCCGCATTGATGATCGCCTGACGCTCGTCCGCGTTCAGCACCCGGCCCGTCGGGTTGTTGGGATTGATGACGTGGATAACCTTGGTCTTGTCATCGACGCTTTTGGTCAAAGCGTCCAGATCGGCATGCCAGGCGTTGAAGGGATCAAGATCAACAAAGCGAACCTCAATGCCCCGGTTGCGCACATTGCCGGTCAGTTGCTCATAGATCGGGCGGAAGGCGACCATGTTGTCGCCGGGTTCCAGCAGCGTGTTGGCCACCAGCGTGTTGGCCTCCGTCGCGCCCACCGTCACCATCACATGGTCCGCCGTCGCGCCCGCATAAAGTGCGGCGATACGCTCGCGCAGAAGCGTGAAGCCGTTCACCTGTGGGTAGTCCAGCAGCGTGCCCAGGAACGCCTCCATATCAAGCGCTGTGATATCGGCCAGTTCCTGCAGCGTCATGGGGTGCACGCCGCTTTCAGAGAAATTGTAGGCAACGCCGTGCTCCAGTTCAGACAGGAATTGCTCTACGTCAAAGGGATGGAACACGCTTGACTCCTTCAACAGTTAGGACCAGCGCTGACGGCGCCCAATGGCCGCGAACAGACTGGTCAAGTTGGTGGAAATCATGAGGTGGATGTTGCGATCAAGACGCGTTCTACTCGGCTAAGACCAGCCCCCAGAGCCAAGCCTATAGCCAAAAGTCAAAATTAGAATATCTGTCGCCACTGGGTCTCGATTCCGCACCATGCCCGGTCATTAGGCGGCGGATGATGTCAAAGTGAGCTGCTGCCAAACACAGCCCGCAATCGCCGCATCTTGAAGAGCGACGCCTGTTAGATCGGCGATGGTGATCGCGTCGGCGGAGCGCGACAGGCCGGGGCCGGAAAGGACATCGCCCAAGGTGATCAACTTGTCTTGGGTGATGGAGCCGTCCGCAACGGCGTTGGCGGTTTCGCCATGCTCAATGCACTGTGACAGGGAGTCCACGATCACATGTTCCGCCCGGGCGAACAGGGCGGTATCCAGCTCCTGTTTGCCCGGAGAGTCCGCACCGACTGCCACGATGTGCGTGCCCGGTTTGACCCAATCCGCTTGGACAAGCGGCGCATCCGATGAGGTGGTTGTGACGATGGTGTCAGCGCTTGCGGCCACCGCTTCGGCACTCTCCGCCACCTCAATGGAAAGCTGAGGGAACTTGGCGTTTAGGTCCTGCACCACGGCCTGCGCCTGCTCGGCCCGGCGTGCCCACACCGCAATATGGCTGTAACCGAGGACTGACGCGATCATCTCAGCTTGCAGGCGCGACTGAATGCCAGACCCGATAACGCCCAGCACCGTCGCGTCGGCTCGCGCTCCAGCGCGTGCCGCCAGGACACCGGCCAGCGCCGTGCGCACATCGGTCAACACACCTTCGTCCTGAAGGATCGCCACCGGCTCCCCGGTTCGGGCGGAGATAACCGCCATAATGCCGTTGCTGGACGGCAATCCGCGTGATGGATTGTCGTAGAACCCGGTGGCGAGCTTGACGGTGAACGTATCGGTCCCATCAATATGGGCCGTTTTCACATGGCATTCGCCGCGCGCATCGGGAAAGCCCATATGCACCACCGGCGCCACCTGTACCTTGCCCGCTGCGAAGGCTTTGAACCCGCTTTCGATCGCGCTCAGAGCGGCGGCCGTATCCAGATTGGCCAGGATGTCGTTCTTGGTCACAATGCGCATCGGCCTGTCACTCCTCACCTTACACTGTCGATTGCTGGTCGGTCGCGCGTGCGCACCAGCCCATCAACAATCTGTCTATTTTAGACGAGACAGTCAATCAAACGCTCGCTAGACAAAGCGCTTGGAGAGTGTGCGAGCGCGGCAGGAGGCCCCATGACCATCGAGCTGGATGACATTTACCGCGCCCAGACGCGCATCGCGCCTTTTGTTCGCCGCACGCCGCTACGCCGTTCCAAAGCTCTCAGCGACCATCTGAAGCGCCCCGTTTCGCTGAAGATGGAGACCATGCACGATACGGGCGCGTTCAAGATACGCGGCGCGGCCAACAAGTTTCTGTCGCTCAGTGAGGCTGACCGCCAACGCGGCGTGATCACGGTGTCGAGCGGCAATCACGGCAAGGCGGTTGCATATGTGGCGGGGCGTTTGGGCTTGCGAGCGGTGGTGTGTCTGACGCATCTCGTCCCGCCGGAGAAGGTGGCGGGATTGCGCGCATATGGTGCGGAGGTGATTATCCATGGGGACAATCAGGATGAGGCCGACGCCAAAGCGCGCGAACTGGCGGAGCGTGACGGGCTTGTGTTCGTATCGCCCTTTGACGACCCGCATGTGATCGCCGGCCAAGGCACCATCGGCCTGGAACTGTTGGACCAGTGCGAGGGGCTGGAAACCATGTTTGTACAGCTCTCGGGCGGTGGTCTGATGAGCGGAATCGCTCTGGCCGTGAAGAGCCTGAAGCCCCAGATCAACCTCGTGGCCGTCTCCTCGCTGCACGGCGCGGCCATGCATGAAAGCGTTAAGGCCGGGCATATTGTTGAGGTGGATGAGAAGCCCTCCATCGCGGATGCGCTGCCCGGGCCCATCCCACCCGATAACGCCTACACGTTCGATATCTGTCG
>JANQMQ010000160.1 GCA_028279995.1 Candidatus Phaeomarinibacter sp.
CCTCCAGTGGGTGCTGGTGCGGTTCAACCTGCCCGGCTCCTACGCGGTCCCGCTCCACTACCACCGTATCCTGTGCAGGCTCATCGGCATCAAGATCACCGTCAAGGGTGCGCCGGTCACGGACAAGCCGGTGCTGATTTGCGCCAATCACACGTCCTATCTCGATATCCCGGTGATGAGTACGGTGTTTCCCGTGTCGTTCATCGCCAAGAGCGAAGTGGCCACATGGCCGTTCTTCGGCCAGATGGCAAAGCTTCAGCGGACCGTCTTTGTGGAGCGCGAACGCCGCACCAAGACCCGCGAGCACCGCAACCAGATTCACGGGCGCATCGTCGACGGTGACACGCTGATCCTTTTCCCCGAAGGCACGTCCAACAATGGCAACTGGGTGCTGCCGTTCAAGAGCGCGCTGATGTCCGTCGCGCAGATGAGTGTGGTGGGCGATGACGGGTCGCTTGACGACATGGTGATGGTCCAGCCTGTGTCTCTCGCCTATACGCGCCTGCATGGCCTGCCCATGGGCCGCCACTTCCGGCCGTTCTTCGCCTGGTATGGCGACATGGACCTGGTGCCGCATCTCTGGGACGTATTCAAGCTTGGGCCGTTCGACGTGGTGCTTGAATACCATGAGCCTGTTTCCATCACCGAAGCCGGCACCCGCAAGGCGCTGGCCGTTTACTGCGAGGAAAAGGTGGCCGGCGGTGTTGCCCGCGCCATTGCCGGACGTGAAGCGGCCTGAGGGCCCCATGAGGCTCCCCTGGCAGCTGTCATCTCCGTGCAACGTCCCCGTGATCAAGCTTGGGGCAAGAGATTCGGCTGCGTTGGCCTCCCGCGTGCATATCAGCCCGTTAACGGTGTGAGTTGAGCGCAAGCCCGATCCGGCGCATAAATGGTTCAGGAACAAACGCTTACCCGATTTTCACCCTGCATTCGCAAGAGATAGACCTGACTTTGCCGGACGACCGCACCCACGACACAGGCCCCGACCTGAGCCCAGACGCCGATCAGCCCAAGCTCTTCATCAAGACCTATGGCTGCCAGATGAATGTCTATGACAGCGACCGCATGTCAGACGCTCTGGCGCCTAAGGGGTATGCACCGGCGCAGGCACCGGATTCGGCCGATGTCGTGATCCTCAACACCTGCCACATCCGCGAGAACGCCGCTGCCAAAGTCTATTCGGAACTCGGCCGCCTGCGCATTCTCAAGGAAGCGCGCCTCAAGCAGGGCCGTCCTTTGACCATCGGTGTTGCGGGCTGTGTGGCCCAGGCCGAAGGGCAGGAAATGCTCGACCGTGCGCCGGTGGTGGATTTTGTCGTCGGTTCGCAGGCCTATCATCGCCTCCCGCAGCTTGTGGAGCGCGCCAAGGATGGCGAGCGCCTCGTGGAAACGGAATTTCCCGCGGAAGACAAGTTCGAGCACCTGCCGCAGCCATCCAGGAAGGTCACGCTGGGCCGCGGGCCCGCCGCTTTCCTGACGGTGCAGGAAGGCTGTGACAAGTTCTGCACCTTCTGCG
>JANQMQ010000168.1 GCA_028279995.1 Candidatus Phaeomarinibacter sp.
GCATTCCGCGTCGGCCTCGTTCGTGTCGAGCGTGCCGTCAAGGAGCGCTTGACGCAGGCCGAAGCCGACGGGTTGATGCCGCAGGAGATGATCAACGCCAAACCGGTCGCGGCAGCCGTCAAGGAGTTCTTCGGTTCGAGCCAGCTGTCGCAGTTCATGGACCAGAACAACCCGCTGTCGGAAGTCACGCACAAGCGCCGCGTATCGGCGCTCGGCCCGGGCGGCCTGACGCGCGAGCGCGCCGGCTTCGAAGTCCGCGACGTGCATCCGACGCATTATGGCCGTGTCTGCCCGATCGAAACGCCGGAAGGCCCGAACATCGGTCTGATCAACTCTCTGGCCACCTACAGCCGGGTGAACAAGTACGGCTTTATTGAAACGCCATACCGCAAAGTTGTGGACGGTGTTGTGACGGATGAGGTGTCCTACCTCTCGGCGATGGAAGAAGGCCGTTACGCGATTGCTCAGGCAAACGTATCCATTGAATCTGACGGCACCTTCACAGACGAGCTGATTGCAGCCCGTCGTGCTGGTGACGTGTTGATGATGCCGCGTGAAGAGGTGGGCTTTGTGGACGTGTCACCGCGCCAGTTGGTGTCGGTTGCCGCGGCGCTTATTCCGTTCTTGGAAAACGATGACGCCAACCGTGCGCTGATGGGCTCAAACATGCAGCGTCAGGCTGTGCCTCTTGTGAAGGCGGATGCGCCGCTCGTGGGTACCGGCATGGAAAGCGTTGTGGCGCATGACTCCGGCGCTGCTGTTGCGGCTCGCCGGACCGGCGTTGTCGACCAGGTGGATGCCACCCGCATCGTGGTGCGGGCGACTGAAGAAACCGACAACACCAAGTCAGGCGTGGACATCTACAATCTGCGCAAGTTCCAGCGCTCCAACCAGAACACCTGCATGAACCAGCGTCCGCTGGTGAAGGTTGGTGACCGGGTCAAGGCCGGTGACATCATGGCCGATGGTCCGTCTACGGATCTTGGTGAACTGGCGCTGGGCCGCAATGTGCTCGTCGCGTTCATGCCCTGGAATGGCTACAACTTCGAAGACTCGATCCTCATCTCCGAACGCATCGTGCGGGACGACGTGTTTACGTCGATCCACATTGAAGAGTTCGAGGTGATGGCCCGCGATACGAAGCTTGGGCCGGAAGAAATCACCCGTGACATTCCCAATGTCGGTGAGGAAGCCCTGCGCAACCTCGACGAAGCTGGCATTGTCTATATCGGTGCCGAAGTGCATCCGGGCGATATTCTCTGCGGCAAGATCACGCCGAAGGGTGAAAGCCCGATGACGCCGGAAGAAAAACTTCTGCGTGCCATCTTCGGTGAAAAGGCCTCTGACGTTCGTGACACATCCCTTAAGCTGCCTCCGGGTGTTGCCGGTACGGTTGTGGAAGTACGTGTGTTCAACCGCCACGGCGTGGACAAGGACGAACGTGCCCTGGCCATCGAGCGGGAAGAAATCGAACGTCTTGCCAAGGACCGTGATGACGAACTCGCCATCCTTGAGCGCAACGTGTTTGGCCGTCTGGAAGAAATGCTGCTGAACAAGCAGGTTGCTTCCGGCCCCAATGACATGGCGCCGGACAGCAAGGTGACGCCAACGGTTCTGGAAGAACTCTCCAAGGGCCAGTGGTGGCAGATTGCTCTCAAGAACGACAAGGCCATGGCTGATGTCGAAGCGCTTAAGAAGCAGTATGACGACGGCAAGAAGCGGCTTGATGCCCGCTTTGAAGACAAGGTCGAGAAGCTGCAGCGCGGCGACGAGCTTCCTCCTGGCGTGATGAAGATGGTCAAGGTCTTCGTGGCTGTGAAGCGCAAGCTGCAGCCGGGCGACAAGATGGCCGGCCGTCACGGCAACAAGGGCGTGATCTCCAAGATCAACCCGATCGAAGACATGCCGTATCTGGAAGATGGCACCCATGTAGATATCGTGCTCAACCCGCTGGGTGTGCCGAGTCGTATGAATGTGGGGCAGATTCTGGAAACCCATATGGGGTGGGCCAGTGCCGGTCTTGGCCGGATGATTGGCGATGCTCTGGAAGCCTACAAGGCCGACAACAAGCTCATTGAACTCAAGAAGACGCTTGAGAACGTGTATGGCGATGAACCGACACTGGATGAGCTGGATGATGACGGTCTGATCGAGCTTGGCACCAACCTGCAGAAGGGTGTGCCGATTGCGACGCCGGTGTTTGACGGTGCGCATGAAGGTGACGTCGTGGAGATGCTTGAAAAGGCAGGCCTCGACGGCTCCGGCCAATCCATCCTCTATGATGGACGTACCGGTGAGCAGTTCGACCGTCCGGTGACGGTTGGCTATATCTACATGCTCAAGCTGCACCACCTTGTGGATGACAAGATCCACGCGCGTTCCATCGGGCCGTACTCGCTTGTGACCCAGCAGCCGCTGGGCGGTAAGGCGCAGTTCGGCGGCCAGCGCTTCGGTGAGATGGAAGTGTGGGCGCTGCAGGCATATGGCGCGGCGTACACGCTTCAGGAAATGCTCACCGTGAAGTCGGACGACGTGGCGGGCCGTACGAAGGTCTA
>JANQMQ010000204.1 GCA_028279995.1 Candidatus Phaeomarinibacter sp.
ACATTCCCGACGGGAAGTACGACATTGTCCCTGCCGGGTTTGGCGGCACGGTCTACACCTGCCCCATGCATCTTGACGTCCGGCAGCCGGGCCCCGGCAGCTGCCCGCTGTGTGGTATGGCCCTGGAGTCTGAGGGCATCCCCTCCCTTGAGGAAGATACATCCGAACTCGATGATATGACGCGGCGCTTCTGGATCAGCGCTGCTCTGACGGTGCCGCTGTTCGTTTACGCCATGGGCGACCTCATTCCCGGCCAGCCATTTTCAGGATTGGTGGATGTCAGAACAGGGCACTGGATTCAGTTTGCGCTGGCTGCACCGGTCGTCCTTTGGGGTGGCTGGCCTTTCTTCGTGCGCGGCGTCCAGTCCGTGCAGACGATGAACCTGAACATGTTCACCTTGATTGCCCTTGGCGTTTCCATGGCGTTCGCATTCAGCACGGTCGCAACAACAGCACCCGGCATCTTTCCGGCCTCTTTTAGGGGACAGGACGGTGGCGTTGGCGTCTACTACGAGGCCGCCGCTGTCATCACCACGCTGGTCTTGCTGGGCCAGGTTCTGGAGCTCCGAGCGCGAAGCGCAACCAGCGGTGCAATCAGGGCGCTCCTGGAGCTGGAGCCGGCCACGGCATGGCGCATTGGTGACAACGTTACAGAGCAGGAAATCGCCATCGACAATCTGAAGGCCGGTGATCTGCTGCGGGTTAAGCCCGGCGCCAAGGTCCCGGTGGACGGCACGATTGAGGAAGGGTTCAGCACCATTGATGAATCCATGATTACAGGCGAGCCCCTCCCTGTTCAAAAGTCACAGGGCGATCCCGTAACGGGCGGCACCGTCAACCAGGCGGGCGGGTTCACCATGCGCGCCACGCAAGTCGGGGACAACACACTGCTCTCGCGGATTATCCAGATGGTGGCGGAAGCCCAGCGCAGCCGCGCTCCCATTCAGCGTCTGGCCGATAGTGTCGCTGGCATCTTCGTCCCGGCAGTCATTGCCATAGCAATAGCTACCTTCATCATCTGGTCGCTGTGGGGACCCGACCCTGCCATGGCCTATGGATTGTTAAACGCTGTCGCCGTCTTGATCATCGCATGCCCGTGCGCACTTGGGTTGGCGACGCCCATGTCAATTATGGTTGGAACGGGCAACGGCGCTCAAAACGGCATTCTCATCAAGGATGCTGAAATGCTGGAGACTTTCGAGAAAGTCGACACGGTGGTTCTTGACAAGACGGGCACCCTCACCCGCGGCAAACCGGAACTTGTAACGGTCGCACCTTCATCGGATTTCTCCGAGAATGATTTGCTGCGGTTTGTCGGATCACTTGAGAAGGCAAGCGAGCATCCATTGGCAGCCGCGATCGTGTCCGGTGCCGAAGCGAGACACATTTCACTCAGCAGCGTTCTCAATTTCCAGTCCGCGATCGGTAAAGGGGTCACCGGCGATATCGATGGGCATCATGTCGCCGTTGGCAATCAGGCGATGATGGCCGAGTGCGCCGATATCGACCCTGACTGGTCATCGATGGCGGACGCTCTTTGCGACGACGGACAGACGGTCATGTATGTCAGCATTGATCGAAAGCCTGCCGGACTCATGGGCATCACCGACCCGATCAAGGAGACAACACCAGATGCCATCCGGGACCTGCACAACACAGGATTGCGCATTGTCATGTTGACCGGGGACAGCGATGCCACGGCGCAGGTCATAGGCAGACAGGCAGGCATCGACGAGATCATTTCCAATGTTCTCCCCCAAGACAAACACAGGGTCATTCAGCAGTTGCAAAGAGAAGGCGCAGTTGTCGCCATGGCAGGTGACGGCATCAACGATGCCCCCGCCCTCGCCCAGGCCGATGTGGGCGTTGCGATGGGTACCGGCACAGACGTCGCCATGGAAAGCGCAGGCATCACCCTTGTGAGTGGTGACCTCAGGAACCTGGAAAAAGCGTTCAGGCTCAGCCAGGGCACCATGCGCAATATCCGGCAGAACCTGTTCTTTGCCTTTGCCTACAATTCCCTGGGTGTTCCGGTCGCAGCTGGCGTCCTCTACCCATGGTTCGGACTGCTCCTGAGCCCGATGATTGCAGCAGCCGCAATGAGCCTGAGTTCCGTGTCGGTCATCAGCAACGCCTTGCGTCTGAGAAAGATGCATATCTAAGGGGCAGGTGAATGAGCTGCCTCACTTCATTGCACTGCCAATTGCGATATCCGACAGAGTTAACCCTTGGGCCGCGAGGCCTTGCCTCCATTCGTGCCGATAAAAATGAGTTTGCGGTACCATCAGCACTTGAAACTGCAAATGACTCGCAATATAAGCCGCTGAAGAAGTGATCTTGAAAGCGGCAAAAATCGTGCGTTTCTGGGCTTTCAAATTGCGATTGATTCTGAGTATTGTTTGCGGTGCTGCCGCCGAAGGGGGTTTGGGTGACCAACGAAATTGCAAAATTTGATCCGGCCAAGGGTTTTGCGGAGAAGCTAAGGGCTTCGACGGCGCTGCGGAGTTTTGGCGGCGCATGCTCAATCGCGGCTGCAGCGGTGGTTTTGACGGCCGGTACAGCGTTTGCGCAGAGTTCAAAGAGCAGTGCGGGAACCACTTCAGTGCGTTCTGCGCCCATCAGTGTCACGGCAACCCGTACGCCGATGAAGGCCTTCAATGTTCCTGGTCAGGTAACCGTCAAGGGCGCTGAGCAGATCGAAAACGAAATTCCTGCAAGCCTTGATGATTTGTTTGACGACATCCCCGGTGTAACTAGCTTTGGTGGCCCGCGCCGCACTGGTGAAGTACCGACCATTCGCGGCTTCTCAGGTCCTGATGTTATCGTCACGCTTGATGGTGCACGGCAGAATTTCGTGTCCGGCCATGACGGCCGCGCCTTCATCGATCCAGCATTCATCGGCGAAGCTGAGATCGTGCGGGGATCATCATCTTCTCTCTACGGATCAGGCGGCACGGGTGGCGTCATTGCCCTGCGCACACTCACCGCTGATGATCTCCTGAAGGGAGACGAAACTGTCGGCGGTCGTGTTGGCCTCTCCTATCGCTCCGGCAATGATGAATTTGCCCAACGCCTTGTGGGAGCATGGCGCCCGGATGATATGACGGACATCACAGGTGGCATTGTCCGGCGCAAGTCTGAAGACGTGCGCCTTGGCAACGATGTCAAGCTTGATGCCGAGGATGACATTCTTTCCGGTTTCCTGCGCGGTGAATTCAAGGAGAACGAAAGCACAGGCATTCGCCTTGGCTGGAATCGTTTCCGCAATGACGCGCGTGAGCCAAACAATGGTCAGGCTGCAGCCGGCACGCTGGCCGACAAGAATGTCGATTCTGAAACGTTCACGGCAGGCGTCTTCTTCAGCCCGGCCAACAATCCTTTGCTGGATGCAGAGGTCAATGCCTACCGCACGACAAGCCGCGTAGACGAAACCAACCTCACCGGCACACAGGCAAACCAGCTGCAGGAACGCAAGCTCACAACATTCGGGCTCAGTGCTGATAACACAAGCAACTTCGTCCTTGCCGACAATGCTGACCTAGCTCTGACAGTCGGCTTCGACTACTACAGAGAAGACGCGGAAGGAGCGCTCAATGGGGGTGTCCGGGGAGGCGTTGTAACCGGTGATCAGCAGTTCTATGGCTTTTTTGCGCAAACTGCTTTCAGCTTCTATGACATCTTTGGACTGGACGGGTCCGAGTTCACACTGACGCCAGGCGTCCGGTACGATAACTTCGACAGCAAAGATACTGTAGGCAACAAGACTTCAGACAATCAGCTTTCACCAAAGATCACGGCGCAGTTTGCACCCGTCGAGTGGGGCTTCGTCTACGGATCCTATGCGGAAGCGTTCCGCGCACCCCGCTTGGATGAGTTGTTCGCAACCGGCACCCATTTTCCGGTATTCAGCCCGACCGGCCAGTTTGCCGGTACTAACCAGTTCATTCCAAACACGGCATTGGAGCCGCAATCCACAGATACATGGGAATTTGGGGCTGGCGTAGAATTGACTGACCTCTTCTCCGAGGATGATGTGTTTCAGGCCAAGCTGGGGCACTATTCGATAAACGGGGAAAACTTCCTGTCCACGGAAGTCATTCAGACCGCGAACCTGACCACTCCACAGTTTGCTCCCTTCCCTCCTGGCTTCACTTGCTTGATCACAGCGCCCGCCGGGACAGCTCTTGCGTGCGGCGGCACGACCCAGGTCGTTAACATTCCGGACGCCGAACTCGATGGCTTTGAGCTGGAGGCAAGCTACGACTCATCGCGTTTCCGCGTGGCTCTCGCCGGGTCCACCATGGACACTGAAAACAAGGCAACCGGCAACCCGATCGGTGTTGAACAGCCCGATCAGATCACCGCTGATCTGCGTCTGAAGCTGCCTGAAATTGACAGCTTCATAGGCTGGCAGTCCACCTTTGCCGATAGCCATGATGGCGGCACCGTTACAGCCAATGACCGCGATTCCTACAACATCCATGAAGTCTACGCCCGCTGGCGCGCAGAAGAAGGAGCCCTCGCAGGCTTCAGTGTTGGCGTCACTGCTGAGAACCTGTTCGACGAAGAGTACCAGCGGGTCGCTGCTGACACTCTCGAAGAAGGACGGAGTGTTCTTGTTGACGTCAGCTATCGGATTGGATGGTAGCCATCAAATTCCCTCTCCCCGACATCTGGTTGGGGAGAGGCACCAGGAGACAAGCCTCATATGACCAACAATACCGTTGCCGAACTTCATGATCGAGTCGCCGCCCTGCGCGAAAAGTCTCCAAAGATGCGCGCCCGCGATGTGGCAGCTGAACTGGGTGTTTCCGAAGCGGAACTCGTCTGTGCGGGACTTGGCAAAACAGCCCGGCGCATCAAGGGCCCATGGTCGGAAGTGATCACGGCGTTTGGTGCTCTCGGCGAAGTCATGGCCCTCACCCGCAACGAGGGCGTCGTCCACGAGAAAGTCGGCGAATACGCCAACATGGACTTTGGTGCCCATGGCGGCATCGTTCTGAACCATGATATCGACCTGCGCTTGTTCCTCGGCCGTTGGCACTTCGGCTTTGCGGTGAGTGAAGAAACCCGCTCAGGGCCGCGCCGGAGCCTGCAGTTCTTCGACCTGGACGGCACGGCTGTGCACAAGGTTTACCTGCGCTCCGAGAGCAATCAGGATGCCTATGATGCCCTGGTAGACCGCTTCACCCATGAAGACCAAAACTCATTGATCGAGACTGGTCTTGTTCCCGCGAAAGATGCTGACAAACCCGATGAAGAAATTGATCAGCAGGCGCTTTTGCAGGACTGGGCGGAACTGAAGGATACCCATGACTTCTTCCCGCTCCTTCGCAAGTACAAAGTCGGGCGCCAGCAGGCGCTCCGTTTGGCGGAAGGCCGTTTTGCCCAGCAGGCTCCTCTGGATGCGGTCACCCGCGTTCTGACAACAGCCTCGGAGCGTGGCGCGCCAATCATGGCATTCGTCGGGAACAAGGGGTGCATCCAGATACATACTGGACCAGTTGTTCGCATCGAGCCTATGGGGCCATGGATCAATGTTCTTGACGATGGTTTCAACCTGCATCTGCGCACCGATCTCGTGGCCAGCGCATGGGTGGTACGCAAGCCAACTGTCGATGGTGACGTGACATCCGTTGAGATCTACGACGCGGCTGGCGAAATGATGGTCCAGTTCTTCGGTGAGCGTAAACCAGGCCAGACCGAGCGCGATGACTGGCGTCAGCTTATTGCGGAAGGTGTTCTGGGTCAGGGAGTTGCAGCCTGATGACCGATTGCACTCCCCGCAGACACCTTCGGGTAGCACTTCTAATTGCCGC
>JANQMQ010000206.1 GCA_028279995.1 Candidatus Phaeomarinibacter sp.
ACCGGCAACTCGGTGTAGGCCATGGCACCCTGCATGTTGATGAGTGCACCTGGACCGAGGACATCATCATCTGCCAGCAACCGACCCCCACTGACGAGCAACGCCGGGACGCCCTGCATTCCTGCCTCATACACCAGCGTCCCGGCGGGCACGTCCCTGACTTCCGCCGAGAATGCCAGGAGGCGAAGCTGCGCCGGCTCCACATCCCTGAACAGTGTGGACCTGCCCAGGGCCGCCACCAACTCGTCGAGCGGCAGGCTGGGATATATGCTATCCGGTGCCGGTCGGGGCTTTGCGGCCCCCGTCTTGCCGCTGATTTCACCGTCAGAAGATGCATCGTCGCTCATACCCATGTTTGTGGCAAAGCATCATGGCCCTTGCAAGCATATCGATCCGCTGCCCGAAGGAAGAAACAGATGACGACTCCCGACTGGGACCACGAGAATCCCTTTGTTGCGTCCTTCAAGGTCAAGGACGCGGACATTGATGCCTTCGGTCACGTCAACAATGCGGTCTATGTCAGATGGATAAATGACGGGGCATGGGAGCACTCCAAGTCGCTGGGCCTTGATTTCAATCGCTACCGTGAGCTGGATTCCGGCGTCATCGTCGTGCGCCATGAGATCGACTACAAGAGTTCTGCCATGCCCGGCGAGACGGCGCTGGTGGCCACATGGATCAGCGCCAATGACGGACGCGTCCGCCTGAGCCGCCGCTTCCAGATCTGCGATCAGGCGTCGGGCCGCACACTGGTCCGGGCACACACCAGATTTGCCGTGATTGCTTTGTCGTCGGGCCGCCCTCGGCGGATGCCCCAGGAGTTCATCGACGGATACCCGGTGATGTGGCCCGCTGACTGAGGCCAGAACAGAACTGCGGTGAGTTGCATGTCCGCTAGTGCTTGCGCGGCTTGCCGTCCAGCATGATCGCGACCCCCATGGCGAGACTCCCAAAGGTCACCGACAGCCCCATGAAAAACAGCACGGCAAAAAGCCAGCCGTCGCTGGAAGCAAAAAGCAGTGTGCGCAGATTGGCGACATTCGTTGCAATCAGCGCGCCGCCGAAAACAAACCCTGCGGCCAGGCCCGCAACCATGTGGCCAAGCATGAAACGCACCAGCCTTTCTTCCGGGCTTTGCGCATCAGATTTGTTGCCATCTCGGTTGTTGTGGCTCTGCATAAATGTCTCCGGTCTGTTCGGCGGATAAATCGTCGCACATCTTCGATATCCACGCAGATGCGGCGGCATGTCACTGGTGATTTGCGACCGGTTAAGGCACATATCGGCCACGCATCCGGGGGGAGCTGTTGTTCAACTATTGCTAGGGCCGTTGTTCATGACAAACCCCCATAACCTTCTGATCACCATGGTCAATGCGCTGTTGACGCTTGTCCTTGCCGCCGTGCTGCTGAGCCCCATGGTGTTCTTTTTCGCCGCCCTCGTCGGCACGCCGGTGATGCTGACCCTGCTCATCATCATCACACTCACGACACGCGCGAAGGCGCCCACAGACATAAAGAAGGCCGTCGCTGCATAGCAGCCACGGCCTCCGATTTTCGGTTGCGCAGGGATCGCTAGGGAACCAGGCGGTACCCACCGGTTTCGGTGACAAGAATCTCCGCATTGGAGGGATCTGCCTCGATCTTCTGCCGCAGCCGGTAGATATGTGTCTCGAGCGTATGCGTCGTCACACCCGCATTGTATCCCCACACCTCGTGCAGCAGGATATCCCGGCCGACGACACGGTCACCTGACCGGTACAGATACTTCAGAATGGCGGTCTCTTTTTCGGTCAGCCGGACCTTCTTGTTGGCGTCTTCCTCCAGCAGAAGTTTTGCAGCTGGTTTGAACGTGTACGGACCAATCTTGAAGACCGCATCTTCGCTTTGCTCGTGCTGGCGGAGCTGCGCGCGAATGCGGGCAAGCAGAACGCCAAAGCGGAATGGTTTGGTGACATAGTCATTGGCGCCGGAGTCCAGGCCAAGAATGGTATCGGCATCAGAATCATGTCCTGTCAGCATGACAATCGGACATTTGACGCCCTGACTGCGCAGAAGCCGACAGACTTCCCGGCCATCCATGTCAGGCAGGCCGACATCCAGTAGCACGAGATCGACATGGGCTTCTTTGGCCAGCTTTACGGCATCGGTGCCCTTGTCAGCTGTTGTGACTTCAAATTCCTGATGCAGGTCGAGTTGCTCAGCGAGGGAGTCGCGCAGTGCATCGTCGTCGTCGACAAGAAGAATTTTCCGGATATTGCTCATAAGGGCCCCCGCCGCTTAATTGGCCGAATGCGGAGTTCCCCCCGCTGGCTTGGTTCTACACTGTTACGCGGGTTCGGCCCTTCTTTCAAAGGGACGATGCGGCCCGGG
>JANQMQ010000220.1 GCA_028279995.1 Candidatus Phaeomarinibacter sp.
CCACATGCGTGTCAGCCCGGCTCATGACTGCGCCTCCCTGCCGACACGCTTGATCTCCCACTGAAGCTCAACGCCGCTTGTCTCCTTCACGCGCGCGCGCACATCCTCACCCAGACCTTCAAGGTCAGCGCCTGTCGCGTCACCGGTATTGATGAGGAAATTGCAGTGCTGCTCGGAGACCTGCGCCCCGCCCCGCTTCAGCCCGCGCCCGCCGGCCGCGTCAATCAGCTTCCAGGCTTTCGGCCCGTCCGGATTGGTGCCACCGGGGTTTTTGAAAGTCGAGCCACCTGTCCGGCTCTTGATCGGCTGGCTGTCTTCGCGCGACGACGTGATCTCTTCCATGCGCGCCTTGATCTCTTGCTTGTCACCTGGGGCCGCCTGAAAGAGGGCGGAGGTGAAGATCAGATCATCAGACACATCCGAGTGACGATAGGTGTAACCAAAGTCAGCGTTCGACAGCGTGACGCGCTCACCCTTGCGGGTCACAGCTTCCGCTTCGATCAGCACGTCCTTGGTCTCGCGGCCATAGGCGCCCGCATTCATCCGCAGGGCGCCACCCAGAGCGCCGGGTATGCCGCGGTAAAATTCAAGACCGGTCAGACCGGCATCCAAAGCTGCCTTGGCCAGAACAACATCTGGCACGGCGCATCCGGCCCGCAGTTGGGTCTCGCCAACCCGCTCCACGGATGTGAAGCCGGAGCCCAGGCGAATGACAACGCCCTCAATGCCACCGTCGCGCACCAGCAGGTTGGACCCGACACCAACCGCCAGCACGGGCACGTCATGCGGGCAGCCAGCCAGAAAATCGGCGAGGTCGCTCGCATCAGCAGGTACGAACAACACCTCCGCCGGGCCTCCAACACGGAACCAGGTAAGCGGCGCCAGCGATGCGTTCTCCTTGTAGGAGCCGCGCACGGCTGGCAGCCGGTCAATCAGCGACGTAACAGGGTTTGCCTGCGTCATGCAGCTCCCCCCTTGCTTTCAAGCTGGCCCGGCAGTGCATTGGCCCACTGGGTGATGTTCCCCGCGCCAAGGAAAACGACCATGTCACCTTCCCGGGCTTCGGTCGTTACCAGTGTCGGCAGATCATCCGGAGACGACAGCTGAATGGCGTTCTTGTGCCCGTGATCGATGAGACCCTGGGTGAGACTTGCAGCCGAGTAACCTTCCAGAGGCTGCTCGCCAGCGGGATAGACATCCGCCACAACGACCATGTCCGCGTCATTGAAACAGGTACAGAACTCCTCAAAAAGATCGCGCAGGCGCGTGTAGCGGTGCGGCTGAACCACCGCGATGATCCGCCCCTTGGCTGCAGACCGTGCCGCGGCAAGCACGGCGGAAATTTCCACCGGGTGATGGCCGTAGTCGTCATAGATGGCGACACCATTCCAGGTGCCTGTCAGCGTGAAGCGGCGCTTCACGCCACCGAAACGCGACAGGCCTTCAACGATCTTGTCGTCCGGAACACCCATCTCGCGGGCAACTGTAATGGCGGCGGCGGAATTGAGAACGTTGTGTTCACCTGGCATCGGCAGAGCAAGGCCATCAATGCGACGGCTGTCACCTTTGACACGATCACTCAGCTCAACCGAGAAGACAGAGCGCCCGTCGATAAAGTCGAGATCGACCACGCGCACGTCTGCCTGGGGGCTTAGCCCGTAAGTCACCACGCGGCGGTCCCGCACGCGGCCCAGAAGTGCCTGCACCTCCGGATGGTCGATGCACAGAACCGCAAAGCCATAGAACGGCACCTGCTCGACGAATGATCGGAAAGCCTCACGCAGCGTGTCGAAGTCTCCATAATGATCCAGATGCTCCGGATCGATATTGGTAACGACCGCCACCGTCGACGGCAGCTTGATGAAGGTCCCGTCGGACTCGTCCGCCTCGACGACCATCCACTCACCCTGCCCGAGATAGGCATTGGTGCCATGTGCATTGATGATGCCGCCGTTGATGACGGTCGGATCAAATCCAGCCGCATCAAGCAGGGAGGAGACCAGCGATGTGGTCGTTGTCTTGCCATGGGTGCCCGCAATGGACACGCAACTTTTGAGGCGCATGAGTTCGGCCAGCATGTCAGCCCGGCGCACCACCGGCAGTTTGGCCTCGCGCGCGGCAATGACTTCCGCATTGTCGTCCTTCACGGCAGACGAGATGACAATGCAGGCCGCGCCTTCCAGGTTCTCGGCCTTCTGCCCGATGAAGACGTGAATGCCCAGATCGCGCAGGCGCTTGACGTTGGCATTGTCCGCAAGATCCGAGCCCTGAACTGTGTAGCCGAGATTGTGCATGACTTCGGCAATGCCGCTCATGCCGATGCCGCCGATGCCAGCGAAATGAATGGTGCCAAATGTGCGTGCGAGGTCGCTCACTTCTTCGTACTCCCCGAGGCGAGCGCCTCAACCAGATCTGCCAGACGCGCCGCGGCGTCAGGCCGGGCAACGGATTTGGCGCAGGATGCAGCCGTCACCAGCTGGTCCGGCGATGTCATGAGATGGATCAGCTCATCAGCTACGTGCTGCGCGGTGAAATGCTGCTGCAACATCAGCCACGCACCACCGGCGTCACTCAGAACCTGAGCGTTGGCCAGTTGGTCCTGATCGATGGCATGCGGCAGCGGCACGAGAAATGAGGGCCGTCCGACAACCGCAAGCTCGGTGACTGTCGACGCGCCGGACCGCGCAATCACCAGATGCGCGGCGGCAATGTGCTCATGCATATCTTCAAAGAACGATGCGACTTTGCAGGCAACGCCGGCGGCATCATATGCGGCTGCGACCCGCTCCACATCTTCAGGCCGGGCCTGCTGCACGACACGCAGGCGCATGCGCAGGTCATCAGGCAGCTTGGCGATAGCGTCAGGCACGATGTCACTCATCACCCGGGCGCCCTGACTGCCGCCGAAGACAAGCAGGTTGAAGGCATTTGCATCGTCGCTTGCCGCATAGTCCCGGTCAGCCACATCAATGATCTGGTCACGCACGGGGTTGCCGGTCAGTTCCAGCTTTGAAGCGTCTTTGGACAAAAGATATTTCGGGTCGGCAAATGTTGAGGCAATCGCGCTGACGCGGGGACCCATAAGGCGGTTGACCCGGCCAAGTACGGCATTTTGCTCGTGAACGGCTGTAGGAATGCCGCGCATCCATGCTGCGACCAGAGGCGGGAGCGTTGGATAGCCACCAAACCCTATAACCGCACTTGCATCCAAGTTGGCAAGCAACCGACGAGACGCCAGGATGCCCCGAGCGATGGGAAAGACCGCGCTCACCATCCCGACAAGGCCGCCACCGGATGGCGTTGCGGAAGGAACAGAAAACACCTCCGCACCGGGGAAGCGGGCTTTGACCCCCGCCACACGATCATCGGTGATCACGGCAATTGTCCGCCCGCGGCGAACGAGCTCCTGGGCCAGCGCTTGTCCCGGAAAGAGGTGCCCACCGGTACCACCGGCCACTATGACAATCGGCCCGCTCATGCCACCCCTCCCGACAGGCGCGGCGACTGCAGGCCTGGAAGAATGCGTGCCGTCAAAGCCGCCTGCCCACTTACGCGGCGACGGGTAAGCGAGAGCAGCATGCCCATGGAAATCGCCAGCGCAATCAAGGAGGAGCCGCCATAGGACACAAACGGCAGCGTCATGCCCTTGGCCGGCAGAAGGTTGAGGTTCACGCCCAGATTGATGATCGACTGAATGCCGAACAGGACAGCGAGG
>JANQMQ010000291.1 GCA_028279995.1 Candidatus Phaeomarinibacter sp.
AAGCGGCACATCAACCCAGCCTCCGGGACACCGGCATTGCCGCCCGTCCCGCCTTGTCCTGAGTTTTTGTGTCGAAACTGCGGCGCGAAAGGGCCGCCAAGAGAGCCGAAATCCAAAGGTGAAGTCCAAAAGGTTCAAGCAACATAAGGGGCAAGTGCCTCACGCACAAATGCCGGAATCCTGCGGGCGCGGCCCGTGCCGTCCAGCACCGCGATCTCGACATCGGCCTCAAACAGCTGCGTCTCGCCCCGCCAGACTGTCTGGCTCGCCCGGATGCGGGCGCCGCGCACTTCGGTGAACCGGGTCCGCACCTCCAGTGCATCGTCCAGACGCGCCGGCGCAATGAAACGGATGGTCATCTGCCGCACCGCAAAGGCTGTGGAATCCTCCGCATCCATCATGGTGCGATGGTCCAGCCCCGCACAGCGCAGCACATCCGTCCGCCCGCGCTCCACAAAGCGCAGATAATTGGCGTGATAGACGATGCCCGACGCGTCCGTGTCCTCGTAGTAGACACGCACCGACATGACGTGATGTCCGTCAGCACTTAGCGTGCCTGCCGGGCCCAGGTCGTCCTGCTGATCACTCATCCTCAAACAACCGTGTCTGAACACCCTCGAAGGTCGCTGGAATGGTGAGACCCAAATGTTCAAAGGCAGCACCCGTCAGCAGGCGCCCTCGCGGTGTCCGCTGCACAAAGCCCTGCTGGATCAGGTAGGGCTCGATCAGCTCCTCGATGGCATCCCGCGCTTCCGACAGGGCGGCAGCAATCGTCTCAACGCCCACCGGCCCGCCACCGAATTTGAGCGCCACCGTACGCAGATAGCGGTGGTCCAGGCTGTCCAGCCCGCGATTGTCGACCTCCAGCCGGTTGAGTGCTTTGTCGGCGACACCGGCATCAATCTCAGGTACGCCGCCGACCGACGCAAAGTCCCGCACCCGGCGCAACAGCCGCCCGGCCACACGCGGCGTGCCCCGCGACCGTCGGGCGATCTCCATTGCCCCCTCAGATGTCAGCGGTGCATCAAGAATGGTCGCTGCCCGGCTGACGATCTTCTCAAGCTCTTCGTTGGTGTAAAACTCAAGCCGCACCGGAATGCCGAAGCGGTCGCGCAAGGGCGTCGTCAGCAGCCCCGCCCGCGTCGTCGCACCCACCAGCGTAAACGGCGCCAGATCAATCTTCACGGACCGCGCCGCTGGTCCTTCGCCGATGATCAGGTCGAGCTCAAAATCTTCCATCGCAGGATAGAGAATTTCTTCCACTGCCGGTGACAATCGATGAATTTCATCGATGAACAGCACGTCGCGCGGCTCAAGATTGGTCAGCAGCGCCGCAAGGTCACCCGCCTTGGCGATCACCGGCCCTGACGTCGATCGGAAGTTTACGCCAAGTTCGCGCGACACGATCTGCGCCATGGTCGTCTTGCCAAGGCCGGGCGGCCCAGACAACAGCACGTGATCCATCGCCTCATTGCGGGAGCGCGCCGCCTGAATGAAGACACTGAGATTTTCCTTGGCGCGCGCTTGACCGACAAAGGCATCAAGCGCGGTGGGCCGGATACCCTGCTCCGAGCCGTCTTCAGCGCTGAAATCCGCATGCACGACGCGATCAGTCATGACGCCAGCTCCTTGAGCCCGACGCGAATAAGCTGCTCCGCCCCCGGCACATCATCGCCCGCCTTGGCGATGGCCCGCGAAACAGCCTGCGCCGCCTGGGCCTGAGCATAGCCCAGATTGACCAGCGCGGAGATCGCGTCCGCTTCCGCACTGTGCGCTGGCGCATCCGCAACATCCTTGCCCGGC
>JANQMQ010000267.1 GCA_028279995.1 Candidatus Phaeomarinibacter sp.
ATCAAGCACGATCCCGGTCGGCCCCCGGAACATGCGGAATTCCGCATCAGGAGAAATGGTCAGCCGAAGCCGCGCATTTGTGGCATCTGTTTCAGTCTCCGCATCCGTCACAAATGGTGGCGGGTCCACGCGCAGGCGGCCGATCTTGAGATGGCCCGGCGCACTGAATTCAAGGTCAAGACGCGACCCGTCGCGCGAGACCTTGTACTGAATGTCATCGTCCCAGTCGAAGACGATACGGCTATAGGAATTGTGCACACCCACGCGCACCGGGACATCTGGCAGCTCGACCAGCGCCAGTGCCCGTTGGGCGGCTGCCGCCTTCTCCGCCGCCGCACGGGCGGCCTGCTCCCGCTCCAGAACTTCCGGCGGCAGACCTGGGAAGGCTCGCGTCGAGTTTTCTGGGATCAGGTTGACATAAACTTCGTTGGCCGCTGTCAGGGCTTCCACGCGAAACGGAAACTTGAGCGCCAGCCGCAGCGTTGACCCGTTGGCATCCTGGCGCGCCAGAGCGACATAGTTGGGCAATTGGATCGGCAGATCATTCAGCGACGCCTGAAACGCACGTCCGAAATTGAGGACAACAACACCGTTGGATTCCTGCGCTTCGACGGTAACAGCGTCTGGCCATTGGAACCTCAGCCGCGCAAAGCCCTGCAGCTCTTCGGCTTTGATGAACACGGCATCAGCCGCATGGGCCGGCAGGGATGCAAGGATTGAGATGACGGACAGCGCAGCAGCAAGCAGGCCTGCCATGACGATACGGGCAATGGTCATGCACCACCTCCCGAAACATAATCACGCCGCGGATTGCGGATCGAGATGGCAACATCCCCGGGAGCGAGCCACCCGGCAAAGCCGGTTTCCACACCCGTTGCCTCAATGTTCAGACCGGCAACGGCTTCCGTCAGGCTGGCCCCATCGCCAAGCGCAGATGATGCAAAGACGGTAACCCGCCCCGGCGCGGCTGCACTGACACGCTGCAGCGTCGCAAACATGTCTGATCCTTGAGTAGCCGTCGCAATAAGACCTGCGGGCATGACGAGCAAAGCTCCGCCTGGTTGCGTGTACAGCTGACTGTCACGTTCCCCCGAAACAGCATCAACCTGTTGCTTCAGCACGCTTGCCAGATACTGCGCGCCCGCACCTGCCTCACGGTCAGCACGTGCAGCAAGGGCCATCCCCGTTCCAGCAGTGCTCGACGTCTGGGCCTGAGCACCAGCGGCACCAGCCGGGTCCCCATTAAGGCGCGCCACAGCATCCGGCTCGAAGGAGGACATGGACAGGATCAGAACAAAAAAAGCGAGCAGCAGCGCAACCAGATCGGCAAAGACCACAAGCCAGCGCGGCGCCCCCTCAAAGCGAGCAGCACCCCCGCGCAATCTGGCTGCCGCCACGACGCTCCGGCGGCGTGGCGCCTGCCGCACTGCCACCTCATCCGTCGCAACGGAAGCAGCCTCAAGCTGTGTGTCCATTGTGAAAGACAGATCGTTCATGAACGCTCCCCCTTTCCGTCGGCAACGGCATAGAACACAAGCTCGACAACACCCTGCGTCTGGGACACATCGGGAATGGTGCGAAGTGAAACTGATTGCGGGCCGTTCACAGCCGTCACAGCTGACGCAAGCGCAATCGCCCGTCGCAGGGACAATCCGCGGGGTCCGCCCACAGCAATATCAACCCGCCTGGTCTGCCCAGCCGGCGCACCGTCACGAGCCATCGCGGCAGCCGCTGCTTCAATTGCCTGCCGCCCCCGCGCGTTCAACGCCGCCGTGTCGCGCACGAAGAACACGTCGGAGCCAAACCGCACCGCATGCCAGGCGACACCATCAACATGTGTGTCTTTGTCCTGTTCACCAGCAAGCGTGGCAAACGCCTCCGTCACACTGTCGGTAAAACCTGCGTCCGCCACAACACGCTGACCGCCAGGACC
>JANQMQ010000364.1 GCA_028279995.1 Candidatus Phaeomarinibacter sp.
TCGCCAAGAAACCATGCGGCAGGTCTTCTGGACGTGCGATGCGGTCGTCGCGATAAAAGGCAACCCACCACTCGGTGGCTGTTGTGGCACGGTGATTTCGAATGCCAGTGCCCGTGTCTTCTTCCGACAGCCAGTAGGAAAAGCCGGCATTCTCCATCGCAATGAAAAATGCCTGAGCCTCAAGGTCAGCTTTGTATGCAACACCGTTGGGATAAGTGCCCGCGAATGGCGGCGCCACGAGCTCCTGGACAAAGATCAAATCAAATGGTTCGAGCAGCTCAGCAAGCAGGTGATTTTGCTTGTTCTTGAAATGACCCAAAAACTGAATGTTAAAGCTAACCGCGCTGACGGGCTGTGAAGCCGATACCGTTGATGGAGCGACCACGATCACCATAAGAGCAAACGCAATCTGCTTTAGGGCAAGCTTTGGCGTTTGCAAGATCATGCGTTCACTCCCCGATCCCTAAGTCATCTGTTTTACCCTCTAGAAGGGGCGGGGTTGTACCTCTACCTGGATCGCATGCCACGTGTTTCGGTGTGTCGACAAAATTGAAGATGCAGCACTCGGGCTCTATCTGTGAGGTATCATTTCTTTCACAGGGCTTCTTTACTGGGCTGATCAGTTCTGGAACGAGGCGCGGAAAGTCCTTTGCAAGTTCGTTCTTCGTAAGGGAACCAATTGTTTCTGGATGACCCATCGTTTTTCCAAAGCAAGTTTATGCAGTGACCTTCAGTGTGCTGACATTGGTCTGTAGTGAATGCGTATATGTCGAGTTGGTCAGGCGAGCCATGGTGAAGAGCAATGCCAATGTTGCCGGTGAATAAATGTCTGCGGTGCCGATAATCTGCTCCGTGTCGCCTGCCTGCATACTTGCCTTCATGCCTGTGGCGACTTTCTTCTGGAGTCTGTTCAACCGACGCTGCTGTTGTTTGCGCGCTAATGATGAATCATCGTCCAAGTCAAGGCTCCAGGCAGCATGCATGTTCGTCAGCGCGATCCCCAAACCACGCAGGTAGCAGAGCACTTGTCGTAGGGCATCAACCCTTCTGTTTGTTCCCAATGCCTCTATCGCAGCCCGGCCGATACTGTCGTCGCGAAGGTCTGCTGCACTGCAGTCGCCTGTTGTCGACAAGAACGCCAACACTTCTTCTACTGAGTCTGGTTCTTCAACTCGGAAGCGCGCCGCCTGCAGCCTCGTGATTGATCTTCTCTTGATGAAGCTGAAAAAAGCGCTGCCACCGTGCTCGGCCACAACCAGCGGCATGAGTTGCCGTGCGAACTCTTGCCTGGCTTCGAGCCAGTAAGGGTCACTTGATGTGTGACGGCGCATAAGGCTGTTGATCCCGCTGCCGGGGATGGACAACTCACCCGTAAAAGAAACTGGAGGGAGAGTCTCTGGGGTCTTGGAGGCGAGCGAGTCGTACTCACGTCCAAGCTCTTCCTTCTTGGACTCGTCTATTAGATTGGCGTCACGCAACTGCTGGATAAGATGCGCAAATTCGCGTTTTTCCATCAACGGGTCTTCATATGTCAGGGCAAATGAGGTTTCCCAAGTGTCACTTTGCGACGGCAACACAGCTAGCTGAGGCGCGCTCAAAAAGCTGACAATTTTGTTTTCGTCATTGAAAGAGAATACTTGCTTGGCGAACCCGCGCCCATTGAGCGTTTCAATCGTGATGTTACCTGATCTGTCAACAGTCCAGGTCGCGGACGATGAGACTTCGCCAGTGCTTTCAAAATTGAATCCAAGGAATGAGATACCCAAGACACTCTTTCTGACACTTTTGATCCATTGTTGCAGGCGCCCGCCGACGATCTGCACACTCGCATCTTCCGATTTTCCCGTCTTGCTGCGGATCAGGTCGATGAGTGGATCTGGATCGCCAAGTACAACCTGGCGATGGAATTTCGCTGCTATCTTACTCGTGGGGTCCAGTAGAATATCGACTTCGACTTCTTGGCTTTCACTATTGCTGGAGCTCACATCCAACTTGCCTTGGAACTTTGCCAAAGCTGCGTCTTCTGATGCCTTTGCGAGCTTGCGTATCAGATCACCATAAGGACCGATGTGCGGCTTGAGATGCTGTGCCAGTTCATCAGCTTGGACGGTGGCGGCATCGATTACCACACCGAGTTTTGCCAAGGGTGCAACGAGTTTGTCAGCTAGCCCAAGTAGCTTCTCATTGGCTTCGCTTTTTGCATCTTCAATGGCCTCATCAATGACGCCTTCAAGTTGCTCACGGAGCTTCTTTGCAGCTACTGGCATGGGAAGGCGGTCCAACACTTCCCACGTCACCCGTTTGATGGTGGGAACAACATCCTCTTCAATCAGAGCCTCTGGATTGAGATTGAGTCTTCCTTGGACCAGTTTCAGCAGAGCCTGTTTTGCGTCACTCTGCTCTGATTCACCCAGCGCGGCTTTCCACAACGTCTTGATCTGCGGATCAGTGAAAGCACCGTCAATTGCGCCGACAATTGCATCTTTCGCTAGTGTGCCTGGCTTGAGCAGTGATCCTTGAACAAGTAGGTCAGCAAGGTCAGCTCGTGGACCCAATTCGTCCCTGAGCAACTTAAACCCATCGGCAATCAGTTCTTGAGTGTCTAATGTGATATCTAGGCCACCCGCGAATTTCCGACTCGACGTATTCTCGCGTTCCAAAATCATCCGGATCTTGCCGTTGGGTTCGCGCTTGTTGGTAAGCTTGAGGCGTCCTGTCAATGCGTAAGAAGCACTGGCGGATAATTGAGCGCCCCCGGACACAGATTTAATGTCCAAGCCGCGTGACAAAGATAAGGAAATACCCGTCGAGAGTTGCGTGGCGTTGTCGAGTGACATGCATTGCAAGTCAGTACTCTCACCAATGCTCGCTAAGTCCCAAGGCGCGGGTAGTGCGTTTAGTGCGCTGACCACTGCCTCTCGCGCAATCTGCTGCTCCGGCTTGTCGAACACATACTGAAGTCTGCTGGCTACTTCGGCATTTACTTCGACACCAATTGTACCGGTGACCGTTCCAGCAGAAAATGGTGTCTTTGCCTTTAGGCCGGCCTCAAGTGATCCTAAGAACTCAAAGCTCAATAGCTTGTGGGAGGGGCGTGCATCCGCTGCCATGTCCGGCAGGTCGTTGTCGGAAGGGTTGGCGATCAAAGCAATCACAGCTTCGACACTTCCGGACAACTCGAATGACGCAGGTCCGAAGGATGCGCTCGCCTCGCCCGAAAGATCGGCCAAGCTCAGTTTTACCTGATCGGAACCACCGGGATCAGCATCTAATAAAGCGCGGTTCAGCCATGAAATGCCCGGCAGTTTACTTTCTAGGGCTTTGGCAAGCGTCTCGGTGGAGAATGTACTCCCGTCAAAAGTAAAGCTCATTGGTGCGCTCCCCCTGCAGAACCATGGCTTGCTACACTATAAGCGTGTGTACGATGGTTTCGCAAATCACGCGTATCGGGTTGTAAAATGTTGTGCTTTCAACTTGTTAGCCCAAGAAAATCGCTGAGATATCGAGCCTAAGAACCACCTTGGATTGATGTTGGTTGCAGGGTGGTGCCGTGCGCGATAGCGTTATGTGCGTATGGCGGTGTGTCGTCAGGCTTTTTGGCTCTGACGACAGCTGGGATGCAGTTGTCTGTGTCGTCGCCGCCGCAGGCGCTGGGAACAGCCTCTTGGTCTGCCGGTAAGCGAGGAACCAATGCGTGAATGCGACCTGATAATGAAGGGCGGGATCACATCAGGCGTGGTCTACCCATTTGCGATTACCGAACTTGCTAAGACGTACAGACTGCGGGGTGTCGGAGGGTCCTCTGCGGGCGCCATCGCTGCTGCGCTCGCTGCCGCTGCCGAATATCGGCGGCAAACGTCGTCTGACAAGAATGACAACAGCGGGTTCGAAGAGATCGAGCGCATAGCCGAAGAACTCGCGAATGACATGACGTCCTTGCTTCAGCCCAGTGGGACGTTCAAGGCTTTGTTCGGCTTGCTTCTTGAGATCACCAAAGGCAACTCTGCAGCTGGAACCTGCCATTGGCTTCGCATCTCGTACGCTGTCGCAACTCTTTTTTGTGTCCCACTTCTAGTCGGTGGCCTTTTGGCAGCTAGCAGTGTTGGATCGGTTTGGCTGCTGGGTGACTATATGCTCGCGGCGTTTGTCTTCTTGGTTGGTATCTTGATGGCATGTTGGCTTTCCTTCAGGAAGCTGCGGCGGTTACTTCTCAATGAACTGCCGCAACATGATTTTGGAATGCTATCGGGTAAAACACAGGCTGGCGGGGATTCTGAGTCGCCGCCGGCATTGACGGACTGGTTAGCGGATAAGATCGATGTTGTTGCAGGAACAGCTAAACCAGATAGTGCGCCAGCCAAGCCTCTGACGATCGGAGATCTGGAAACAGCAGGGATCAACCTTGCGGCTATGACGACAGACTTAACGTCGCAGCGCCCTTACCAGCTTCCCTTACGGTCTGCTCATCACTTCTTTTCGAAACGCGAGATGGAGGCATTGTTTCCGGATCGCGTTGTTGACTGGATGATTGGTGACTCGGAGCCTGAGAATGGTTGCGCCGCGGAGGGCCCCAATGATCTTTATCCCATGCGCATCGCTTCAGACTTTCCGGTGCTGCTGGTAGCCCGTCTATCGCTCAGTTTTCCAGCATTGATCCAGGCCGTGCCACTTTGGCGTAAAGACTGGCAGTTGAAGACAGAGAGCGGCCAATCTGGGGTCTGGCGTCGATGCCTGTTTTCGGACGGAGGTATTTCCTCGAACATGCCGGTTCATCTCTTCGACACTTGGCTCCCGCAGCGTCCAACTTTCGCGATCGCGCTTAGTGATTGGGATGAGCGTCGGCATGGTGACAAACGCGTACACCTCAGTGACGAGCCACGTCAGAGCACTGACCTTCCGACGCCTGAAACCCGCACTCTCTCGAAATTTTTGTTTGCGATCGTTAATGCTGCAAAGGACTGGCAGGACACGCTTCAAACGCGCCTGCCGGGCTTTGCTGAGCGTATCGTAGAGGTTCGGCTTGACGCCAGCAACGAAGGTGGGATGAACCTCACAATGACGCCAGCCGTTGTCAGGCGCCTCAGTGATCTGGGCCGTGAGGCTGGACGAAAACTGCGTCAAGACTTCGATTTTGATGAGAACCGCTGGCGCCGTGCAGTCTCAATTCTGCCCGAGATCGAAGCCTCGCTTGTTGGCTTCTCGGACGCCTATGAGGCGTCGCCGGAAGGTGGAGGCCAATTCACTTACAAATCGCTGCTCAGCAACTATAACCCACGACGCTACAAACCAAGTGGGAAGTGGCGTAGCGAGACAATGATTCCGTTTGCTGAGGCTTTGGCGTGCCTTGGCGACGCGGCGCGTTCTGCTCCTGTCCAGCAGACCGTGCGCGGTGGAAAGACGCCTAAGCAAGATACAAGCATGCGGCTTATTGCAGACGCAGACCGAGTACCGACGCGTGACGGTGCAAATAGTTAGCGAATAAAACCACTACCGAGTTGGTCCAGTAGTGGCATGGCGCGACAATAAGAGGCAATCGGTTGTGGTTTCTCGTTGCTGATTGACCAGGTTGTACGGGAGGATATGACGATGGCTAGTGTTGTTATCTATTCTGGAAAAGGTGCGCACGCAGCCCAACGCTTAATGGCATTGCTTTCAATCGTCATTGCGACATCAACGCTCTACTTTGCCATCAAGGTTCATGCTGGCGGCTTTTGGCCGCCTGGGATTTCGGGACATGAACCCGACAGGGACCTCAATACACTCGTCCTCTTAACGGGCGTTTGGGCCGTGTTCGCCCCTGCATGGTTCTGGTTTGAGTACTGGTTCTTGTATAGGCCATTCGGCAATCCCAGCCCGGAGGCATTCGAGCACTTCAGGTTCAGTCAGCAGTTGTCCGCGGCTGTCTGGGCCGGTGTGGTTCTGGTCGCTGGATTTGTAATCGCGCATGCTCTTCCAGAATGACCGCATAGCGCGGAAGTAAGCACGAACCACTTAGGAACTTTGAAGGGGTTGAGATCAATTCAAAGGGAGTAAACCCAAACTCATAGATTGCCGGGCCGCATGGCTACTTATTACTTGCTATTTTGTCGGTGACATTGCGGTTCTAACTGGCTCCTCCTTTATGGGCGGACATCCTTTTGGATTGAGATGCCTTTGGTAGAGCTTGATATCGCTGTTCAAGTCCGGCCAGATCTGGAGCCCATTCCGTTGACGCTCTCTTCCTACTCGTACATTGAAACATGATGGAATTCACTCAAACGTCACAAGAACGGCGGCATGCAACCGCAGATGTTATCAGCGCATCTGTCCAAGGGATGTTAGAGCTATCGAAGGCGCAGGGTCTTCCTGAGTTGCTCATTCAGTTGCTCGAACTGGCGCGTTCAGAAGCAGAGCTGCATACCAGCAGTCCTGATGCCAACACCGGACATTCTCAGTAGCTGGCGGTTGGCTGCATCGTTTTGGCGTGAGTTGCAAATGCTTCTGGCAGTGGGCGCGTTTAGCTTGATCAGCTGGGCCTAAGGACAATCCGTTTACAATCCAGGCTCCTGTGCTCAGGTTGGTATACGAAATGGAGTTCATCATGGAATCCCATGCCGAAGAGCGCTCCATCGACCCTGAAGCTTTCAAGAAACTTGCCCATTTTGAGCGGCGAGCGCTTTTGATTTCAGCAGATAGCCGTTTGTGTCTGGAGCCATCCGACAAGGTCTACTGGCTCAAACTTCGCAAGAAGAGATATCTTGGATACCAGCGCAATAAAGAAGTCGGACAGTGGCGCGCTCGTGTTTATCACGGAGGGCGCTACATCTTCCTCAATATTGGATTTGCGGATGAAGGTCCAAAACCCCAGGGACGTAAACACTACACATTTCGAGAAGCTGTCGATGTCACAACGCGCTTTGCCGACGACCCAGATTCAATGCCACGTGACCGTAGAACCGACAGGTATCCTGCCTTTCGACTGATCGCGTCGCCGATTGGGAGTGAACTTACTGTTCTGAAAATTGTCAGCCTCTATCTGGCAAGTCTGGAAGGGCGCACTTCAAGAGGCTATCTCGCCAACCTGTACCGATCCTTCAACCGTCATATCATACCGGACCTTGGAAATACTCTGTGTGATGAATTGACGGTTCCGCAAATAAGGGCGTGGTTTGCAGACCTGGATGTCGCACCGGTTCGGTTGTCTGACCCACTTGTGCGGGTGCCCGGTGGGCCGCTCTTTAGCGAGGATCAGGCCGAAGAGCGGCAGGCCAGAGAGCTGGCAAACCGTGTCATGATTAACTTTCGGTCTTTGATGAACTTCGCTTGGCATGACGGATTGATCTCAGGCTATGAGCGTCCGTGGATGCGGGTGCGTCCCTACAGGGTGGCGAGACGGAAAATCAAGCGAGGCTTATCTCAGGATGAATGCGGCGACCTTGTTAGGTCCTGTCCTAGAGATCTGAAGTATCTTGTGCTCGCCGCCCTGTTTACAGGTGCACGTCTCCCCGAACTTCGGACACTGAAGCGATCTGCCTTTGATTTCACCTCTGGCTCATTGCTTGTGTACTCTACAAAAGTCCGAAGAGCACGCCGGGTCATTCTATCATTCGAGGCGATCGACTTTTTTGAGTTTCTGAGCCTCACGCTCAAGCCCGATGACTTTCTTCTGCGAAAAGATGACGGTGAACCTTGGGCAGTAGGCGAACACACTCACATGTTCCGCCAAGCCTGTCTGGCTGCCGGCATCGACCGCCACGTGGTGTTCCATGACTTAAGGCATACATATGCCAGCCATCAGATCATGGCCGGCGTGTCTCCGTTTGTTATCGCAGAGCAACTTGGCCATCGTGATTGTAACGAGCTCTACCGGACCTATGGTCATGTCTCTACCTCTTTCACCAGGCAGCAGATTCGAAGCCTCACACCCACCTATGTCCTAGGAGAAGAGCCTCTCAATGCCGTCGCGAAACGGCATGAGTATTTGGCAGCGTATCGTAGGAAGCCGACGGGCCCGATGCCTGTCCATATTTGGTTCGGCCAAGTCGCCGATTGGTCCAAGCCCGTCTACTAGCCCCTAAAGCCAGTCTTGCCAGGTGCGGTGTCCAAGCTTCACCTGGGCAATTTGGTAGCCAATGGTTGCGTCGCAGAACGTGACGAAGCCAGGCCGCTCTTCTGCGTTGAGCACGACATCGTAAATCCACAACAATTGCTCGCGCGGGCCAAGCGGCCCACCGTCGCTGGTGGCCATCATCTCGGAGACAATGTTCAAGCCAGACTTAGATGCTTCGTTCCCCTGCGTCGTTCCATGGACCAGATATCGCCGCATCTGGTTGAAGCGTATTCCCGCCAGCGCATAGTCGATGAATGCAGACTGAGCGGTTTCGTCTGGCAATTGTTCAAACAGCGCCAATAGTTCAGATCGACCTGTGTCTTCAAGGTAGTCTGTATCTGCATGCGCTCGTGAGGTCTTGGTCATTGGCTCGCTCCTGGTGCGAAATCTGTTGCCGAGTTCATCCGTTCTTGGCTGTGATCGAGAACACCCGGTTGCTCCCATTCACCTTCCGGTCTGTTCAGAACCATGGGATCTGCACGTGCAGAAATGTGAGTGCTTGAAGAGGTCACTCTTCCCGACATGGCCACATAGTCATGGTCCGAAAAACGGAATGGGGCATGCATTGCGTCGCGCACGGCCCATCTCGACCAAAAGCCCTCATATCTTGTCTGGGCGTGGAGTTTGAATCGCCGGTACCCCTTCTGGCGGATGAGGCGAAGTGCAGTGTCCACGAGTTGGGTGGCAATCGAACTTCCACGGTGACGTGGCAAAACGGCTAACCGCTCAAGCTTGGCAAAGCCTGCAAAATAGCGAATGCGTATTGTCCCAACTGGAAGAGGTCCAATCGACGCAAGGAGATGAGTGGCACAGAGATCGTTTCCGTCATACTCTTCAGTGTACGGACATGACTGGTGGTCGATGAAAACAATATCCCTGACGGTGTATGCGCGATGAAGCTCCTCCAGCGTTCGAACAACGCTTACCTTTAAGGTTGTCTCGTGCTGCCTCATCACCGCACCTCAGGGCGAAGCGGCGAGGTATTCATAAAAACGCCACCGACGTCATTACCGTTGTGAACGCTTTGAAAGCCATGGGCATTGATGAGCTGTGCGCCGGCCTTAGAACCAGCCGTGCACCAGACAGGCACGCCTTGATAGATATCGGCTCTGTATGACAAGGCAGTGTGCATGACGGCGCTAACGCCGAACCCGCGTGCCACGAGCGCCCAGGCGTAGGTGGCCGCGGGTCTCACCAAAGGTGGCGCCAAGTAAGACAGCTCAGGGTTGCGGCCGTCGAACTTTCCTGATTTGAGCGCGGACACGCCTTGCTCGTTTAAGAACAGCGAGGAAGAAAACCCTCGTACAGCACTCCCATGTTCTGAAGAATCACCCGCCCGGAAAACTCGGAAGCTGTCTGGATTGTGGGTGAAGACTGCCTTGCAGACCTCGGCTGAGGCTGTATTGCCAATCTCGCGCTCTTGAATTTCCACCAGTGCTGACAATTCGTCAAAGCGCGGAATGTCTAGCCAAATGTGCTCTTGCCCAGTCCAAATTCTGATGTCCGGGCATGAGTACGGCCATGCCAGAAGATCATCTGCCCTAAGAGTGTGTGGATTTTGTTGGATAACCATCTGCAACCCCCCAATCTTTATGGTTGCAAGAATCGAATGATTTGGAGGGCTAGGGAATGTCCGTTGAAGGAAAGGGTGTTGCGGAAAATGCAACGAGCTTTGAAGTCCCGGACACAACATCAATCGAAACATTTGTGGTCGCGTCAGAAACCGGCAGCCTGGCGAAAACAGCGATGCATCTGGGGATCAGCATCTCAACAGCAAGCCGGAGGCTTGAGCGCCTAGAAGCCATGCTGGGTGGACCGGTCTTTGAGCGACTGCATTCCGGTCTTCAACTCACTGCTCTTGGTCTAAGGGCCTTACCGCAAGCAAGGAAGATACGTACCAACTTGGCTGCGCTGGTCTCGGCGACAGGGACGCCACGATCTTTAGAACCTCGTCGAAGATCTGTCGTCACCATAGGAGCACCAGAAGGGTTGGGTGCATTCTGGATTGCCCGTTTTGTGTCGCCCTTTCTGGATACCCATCCAGATACAATTCTTTGCTTTGAGACGCGCTCTGTCCTTGGGGCGGAGCGGAAGAGACCACCGGATATTATTGTGTCCGTGGGACCCCCGCTCAATGGCGATGTCATTCGCGTCGCCTGCGGTGGTATGCACTTTGTTGCCTTTGATGGTCCCGAGGCCAATGGTGAAGCAGCGTCACAAAACAAGAGACTGGCGGAGCATGTCGACTACATTGGGACGTCACAATGGTTAGACCCATCGGAAGAAGCGATTGGTGCTGGCCGCGAGTTCAGCCTCAGGACTGACTCCACTTCATTTCTGACGACAGCTGTCCGCTGTGGTGCCGGTCGCGCACTGTTTCCGAACTTCTGGCATCTTCTGGTCGATGGGCTAGAGCCGGTTGACGGGAGTCCCGCTGGCTATGTGCCGGTCTATGTCTCCTTCAACAAGGAGTTTGCTCAGCAACAAAATGGGCGTGAGGTTGTCGATTGGCTCAAATGCGTTCTGAAGGTGCCGAATTGGTTTGGCCGTGAATACATACCAGCCAGTCAGCTAACGCGATCAGACTTGCATCATGTCGAGAGTAAGATTTGTCGGAGACTTACCGAGGCGGCAGAGCCTGCAATGCGACCGATGCAGGCAGCTGCATCTTACTAGCCGTGTTGCAACAGGTGCAGCTTATGAGCACATATCTATGGCGTGCCGTCTTTGATTGTCTGAGAGACGAGTTTGATGGTCTTTGACCTAACGCCGAATTCCTTAGCTAGATCAGGCCATTTTTGAAGAGCGTGTCTGGTTTGATCAATGACACTGTCGATGTCGGTGCGATTTATATTCGCAGCTTGTCCAAGCCTGGTTAGATCGTCGACATTCGGGTTCTTTCCTTCACCCATAACCATGGTGCTCTGTTCACCCCTCGGCCCCGAAGAAAACGTCAAATCATAGGCCGGAGAAAGACGCCACTCGCCGGTGCTATCCATGAGGAACGTGAAGTTCTTGCTATGGTCGTCGCGGTTGTGGGCCAACACATTGAACACCGCCAGCTGAAACATCTTTTTGACCTCACGCGCGTCACGCGTAACGGCTTCGGTCAGTGTCAGTAAATCCTCATAGTCCAATGAGGGTGTCCGAAAATCGGAGTGCAGCAGGCCGCATGCAGTATGCGTGTGAAAGCGCCGTGCTTCATCACGATCAAAACGCTGAGTAGCAAAATAGCCTGCGCCACTTTGGCCTGGGAAAAGGTGCGTCGGCATCATCTCGATGCCGGCTTCCTTGGCCATAAGCGAGTACACATATTCAACGGCGCCTGCATCTGGCCCGTCGGTTGTGTTACCGAATTTGACAAGCCAGTGCTCATACCCCTCTGGTAAAGCTTCTTCTGCATAGCGAATGGTCTCGCGGGCTTTGTCGACGCCAATTACAGCCTTGGGCCTTGCCCCCGCTGACGAACCATTCAAGGCAAGCAGTTCTTCTAAAACGTCCTCTGCCTCTCCGCTCAATACCTCAATGGTTTGAGCGGCCAGTGTATCCAGGTTGAGGACATCGCCCTTCGGTTCCCCGCTGTAATCAGGCTCATAGACCAACGCCCCGATCCCGGTCTGTCCCACATGGGCCAGTCGGTCTAGCGGTGAGACTTCACCTGCTAATACACCTTTGCTGCGCAATACTCGGTCGAAGAGCAGGCGTCCCCACCCATCGGGCAGGCTGTCGTCGAAGACGCCGGGCAATCCTTCGAAGACCTGCGGGTCGAAGCTTTTGAGCCCCGGTTCCACTGGTAGTCGAACAGGAGAGATGTTGAGTCCGGCATTCAGGAAAGAAGCGTCATACTCGAAATACACCCTGCCTTCACGGTGGGCGAGGCGGCCGACAGGCAGAGCGCTATCTCCAAAATCGATACCGACTCTTAGCTCTTTGACTGGGATGTAATTGCTCATTTGCGCCAGCCCCTTTGCCGACGGGGTGGCTCGTCGTCATTGAGCACATCATCAATCGATGAGAAGTCTGAGTCAGACGGTTCTGCGGCGGCCAGAAATTTGTCTAGGAGCCCAAGAGCCATCGCGAGTTGTAGGAATGACTTAAGTGATATGGCTCCTTTCTGCTCGAACTTGCGCAGTGTCGCCAAGCTAACTCCGGAGCGTTCCGACAGCCCTGTTTGCGTCAAGCCGGTCGCAAGGCGCTGAGCACGGAGGTGTTCCGCCAACTTGAGCTGTGCCTTCGGGACTGTAATTAGTGATATCAATATGTTACTTATCTCATAATTGTCTTGTAAGTAATACTATAATATCTTTTGCCTGCGAAGGCAAGCGCGGCGAGTAATGCGTGCAATACGCAAAGGATGGAAACTATGGACCAGTCTTTGTCGCCTTGCTCCAAACTGTGCTCCGTATACTGATTAGCAATAGGAGCAGTGTGCAATTAAGCAAGAATGCCTTTGATCCAAGATATTGTTCCTAAAGGCTTATTTTGAGCGATCGATGTGTAAGGCGATCAGCTGTGTACAGAGTGCGCTAAAAAAGATGAGCAGTTGCCTTGTGGCACCAGAAAGCCTTTTCGACTTGTACACTCCTTACACAGCATCGGACTTTCAGAGAAATGCTTTTAAAATCAAATGCTTGGCTAAGCTGGATGTGAAACTACATCTTTCAGGTTTAGGCCATGAATTCATGGCCTAAACCGGCCCAAGTCGTGAAAAACACGAAAATAGGCCCAAAAGTTACACATTTACTTACACAGCAGTACACATGAGTTACGAAAACATGTTTATAATCAATAACTTAGAGATTTGTCCATAGCACTTAAAATCCCTCGGGCGGTAACGCCCATGCCGGTTCAAGTCCGGCAGCCCGCACCAGTTTCTGCCTCTACCTCTACAAGATTGCTGCCACTCATGGGCTGCCGTTGAAGGGGCCCACGCGCGAACACGCGCCCGTGTGCAAGTGCTGGCAAAGTCTTAACCTTGCTCACCTAAACTTGCCGCGAAGTAGAAGGGTCAAGCGCTGGTAGAGGGGTCGATCATCGTGTTGGGTCGCCTGGTTACATTTGGAATCGTTTGTTTGTGGTCGGTCGCAGCCAATGCGCAGGCCATTGACGTTTCGTTGACGAATGACGACGGGAAGCCGGTTGGCGGGGCGGTGGTGATGTTCACGCCGAGCGTCGCTGGTGACCAGCAGGCTGAGCATGGTGGTTCATTCGCGATCAATCAGAAAAACGTTGCTTTCGATCCGTTCATTACGCTCGTCCCTGTGAACTCCACCGTGACGTTCAAGAACGAAGACAGCGTGCTTCACCACGTCTTTTCCTTCTCGAAAGCCAAGCGATTTGATCTTGAGCTGTTCGGCGCCGCAGAGCCTCAGGACGTTGTGTTCGATGCCCCCGGTGTTGTTTCCGTCGGCTGCAACATCCACGACGGCATGATCGCCTACATCTTTGTTGCCGAAGCACCTTATGCAACGCAGACGAATGATGAGGGTCAGACGGTTCTCGAGAACCTTCCCGAAGGTGAAGGGGTTCTCACAATCTGGCACCCGCTCATGAGGGGCAAGGGCAGCATGATCCAGCAGGAGGTGACCGTCGCGCCGGGCATGTCTCCTGTGGTTGCCAGTGCAGAGTTCCGCCGGGGCGCGACGAGCAGCGGCCGCTACTGATGTTCCAGTTCAAGAAAATCTCGACGAAGCTCGGTGTCGTCTATTCGTGCCTGTTCATGGCCGTGATGCTGGTTATTTCTGCCGTGACCTATCAGGTCGTGACGCGGCAGGCTCAGCAGATTGTCAGCGAAGGCATGATTGCCTCAGGCAGCGTGTTTACCCGTCTGTTTGTCGATCGCGCGGCCAGCATTCAGGCAGACGCCAGTCTTCAGGTAAAAGACTTTGGTTTCCGCAGCGCCGTTTCGAGCGGTGATGAGCCGACCATTCGCTCAGCCCTCGCCACGCTGGGTGACCGGCTGAATGTGGAGGGCATTGGATTTGTTGACATTGACGGTGTGCCACAGGGGCAGGCGGGCAACGCATTGCCGCTGGCAGCCCTGTCGACACTGATCTCCGATGCCTATGAGAGCCCGGAGATGGTCAGCGATCCCGGGGTGGTCTTCATCGATCAGTCTCCCGTTCTGGTCGGCATCACGCCGGTGCGCGCGCCCGATATCATCGGCTGGGTGGTTTTCGGCCATTTCATTGGTGCGACGGACATCTCCGATCTTGAATCACTGGCGCCCATTCGCCTGAGCGCTTCGATAGAACGCAGCGATGAACTCATTGTGGGATCGAAAGAGCTTGTCATCATTGATGGTGACTTCTCCCTGACGCAGGAGGTTCCCAGCCTGCTGCCAGGTGAGCATGCGATCCTGACGCTGACCTATCCCCTGGCCACTGCGCTTGAGCCTTACTATGTGCTGCTCGCGACCATGGCGTTCCTGGTTCTTGTGGGCGTTGCCGCCGTGTCGGTCGCCAGTTGGGGGCTTGCACGTCGGCTGACGCGGCCGATCTCTGCTCTTGCAGAGGCAACGCAACAGGTTCGTCGCGGAGAAGTGGCAACGGTTTCCGTTGACACAGACGATGAACTTGCCCGGCTGGCTGTGGATTTCAATCACATGTCGAGCGAGGTTCGCGAGCGCGAACACATTATCCGGCAAAGCGCGCGTATCGACAGCCAGACGACCTTTCCCAACCGGCTTGCAATGGAGGAACGGCTTGCAGCAGCCGATGAGTCCGACAAGCGCGTTTTTGTTACGTCGATCAAGATCGAGAGATACGCTGAAATCCGCAGCGCGATCGGATTTGAAGCCGCTGGTACGCTTGTCAAATCGGTCGCCGAAAAACTCTCCGCGCACTCCGAAGTATGTTTCCTCTCCGTTGTGTCAGACGGAATGATCAGCACATTGATTTATGCGGCGAACGAGGAGGCAGCGGAGGCGATCGTCCAGTCACTGATCGAGCTGGTGCAGACGACGTTCCTTGTAGACGGCAGCTATATCGACATCATGGTCAAGGCAGGCGCCAGTGACATGCCGGCTGAGCTAGGCCCTGCTACGGCCATCAAACAGTCGATTATTGCGGTTGAACAGGCCGCAGCAGGTCATTCTGATTTCCAGTTCTTTGACCACGCCAAGTACGAAGAGACCCGAAACAACCTCTCCTTGATGGGGGACCTCGTGCAGGCGCTGGAAGCCGGTATCGTAACCGTCGCCTATCAGCCCAAATATGATCTTCGGACCCGCCTGCCAATTGGTGTTGAGGCCCTTGTGCGCTGGAAGGACCCGGTTCGTGGCCAGGTTTTCCCCGACATCTTTATTCCGCTGGCGGAGGAAACCGGACATATCGAGGCGCTCACGCATTACGTCCTTGAAAAGTCTCTTGAGGCCCAGGCCACGTTGAAGCAGCACGGATACGATCTGTGCATGTCCATCAACCTGTCCGGCCGCCTCGTAGGGAATGACCGATTTGTGGATGCAGCGGCACCCCTCCTCGAAAAGCGTTGCGGCGAGGTCTGCTTTGAAATCACCGAAACCGCTGTGATCGCTGATCCTGAACGCGGGATCGCCGGCATCGAGGCCTTCGCGAATGACGGCATCCAGATTTCGATTGATGATTATGGCAGCGGTCTTTCGTCGCTTGCCTATCTGAAGCGAATTCCTGCGTCTGAGCTGAAGATCGACAAGGAGTTTGTGCTCAATGTCGAACAGAGCAACCGTGATGCGCTCCTGGTTCGATCAACCATTGACCTTGCTCATAGCCTCGGCATGAAAGTGACAGCGGAAGGTGTTGAGACCAGCGCTGCCGCAGCACTGCTTGCCGGAATGGGATGTGACGTAGGGCAGGGGTACGGGCTGGGTCGCCCGATGCCGCTTGATGCGCTGATCGAGTTTCTCGACGCTGAACAATCGGATGCCACAGGCGATACGTCAGCGGCTGTATAGAGAAGTCTCATGCGGCCATGGCACTTGCATATCCTTCTTTCGCTGCTAGTCAGCAGCCTGCCCGGCTATGCTCTTGCGAGCGATCTCTCGATCCCGAACCTTCATGGGTGGGTCGATTTCAGAGCCGCATACACCACAGCCGACCGTGAATGGCTTGATGGCGGGTTCTCAAAAACCCGATATGGCGATGGCTCCGGTGCGGGCAGCGATGCAGAACTGGCCGAAGCGTCACTGGAGTGGACACCAACCCTTAGTGCGGCATGGTCGGCGCATGTGCATGTTCAGGCGACGCCTGATCAGGGTGTTGCTGTTGGCCCTGTCGAGGCATTCGTCACCTACAGAATGCTTCCAAGAGACGGCTGGCGTCTGAGTGCACGCGCCGGGCGCTACTTCCCGGCGGTCTCGCTGGAACATGACGGGCCAGGCTGGGGTGTCACCAGAACCCTGACACCCTCCGCCATCAACAGTTGGATCGGCGAAGAGGTGGCCATCACCGGCATCGAAGCGCGTGCGGGCAAGGCGTTTGGTGATCACCGGCTTGATTTTGGTCTCGGCGGCTTTGGCTTCAACGATACATCCGGGACGCTACTGGGATATCGAGGCTGGGCGCTTCACGACATCAAGACGATGATCGGTGGCAGTTTTCAGATTCCTGACGATGAAACCCGACGCGTTGCCCTTCCGCATCAAGCTGAACGCACGCGCCCGTTCCAGGAACTGGATGACAGGGTCGGCGTGACGGCCACAGTCCGCTGGCGGTATGCGGACCTCCTGACGGTCCTCGCGTCCTATTATGACAACCGCGCAGACCCGACTGAACTCAGAGACGGCCAGTATGGCTGGGAGACCCGGTTCGGCAATCTCGGTGCCAAATATGAGGTAACCGAGGATACCGAAGTAATCGTGCAGGCGATGTATGGGGAAACGGCCATGGGCTGGCGGGCTCGCGGAACGGGACCGCGGATGATCGAAAGCGATTTCTATTCTGCGTTCCTGCTCGCAAGCCACAGGCCTTCAGAGAATCTGGTTCTGTCAGCGCGTGCTGATTACTTCGCAACCAGCGATGCGGGCTTCATCGTGATTTCCGATGACGAAGACGGCTGGGCGGGAACACTTTCTGCGCGATACCAGATCTCGGACAATCTCGAGACAGGACTTGAAGCACTCTACGTCGACAGCAATGGGGGCAATGACCCCACCACGGCGGGTCGTGTTGAGGACCTGCAACTACAGCTCATGCTGCGCGTTGGGTTTTAGGCCGCCTTGCAGGGCGTGGGCTGGGACGACTGGCCTCAAGCACTGTGTAAGATGATCCTTCTCACAGATATCTGGTGAGCCGGATCAGGATGCTGTCGTCGTTTTCCAGAGCGGAGATGAAGGGGTCGTCCTGCGCTGAGAAGGTGCGTCCTTCAATCTCGAGAAGCAGGGTGTCGCCGATGCGCCGCTGGAACTCGGCCGAGGCGAAAACACCGCCGGTTCGGTCATCGACAATGGCCCCGGCCAGGAGTTCCGTATCCTGCACATCGTTAAGAGTGATCCGGGTGCCGACAAAGACATCGTTCTCGAACAGTGTCGTGGGCAGGGTGGCCTGATCGCGGTCATCGTAGAGATATTCCCCGATGAGCCCGACATCGAAACCTGACTCCGCCACATCAAAGAACGTGTACTCAAATCCGCCGACAGCACTGGTGAAGGTGTCGTCCAGCATGCTGCCTACAACGACCTCACCCTTCAAAAGCCAGGCCTCCTGGGTCCACTGAAGGTCAAGTCCGCCCTGGGTGAGCTCAGGGTAAAACGGTTCCAGTTTGCCGGAGGCCGGATTGAAATCGAGTCTCGGGTTGCGGCTGGTGCCATGGAAGCCATGCAGCCCAAGGTCGAACCCGCTGAAGCGGTTGGTGTAGCGAAGTGCAAAGTCGCCGGCCCATTCTTCGCCGTTCCGTTCAAAGCGTGCGGTGTCATTGCTGACGACCGGCTCCGTGCGCAGGCGCCCTTCGCGCCCGGGAAAACGGCGTTCGCGAAAATAGGGCAGGTAAAATGCTTCCACAGTGCCGATCTCACTGCGGCGACTGATGCGGACCATGGGCTGGCCGAGCTTTTCCCCCTCATCGATGTCCTCGACTGTGTCGAACTGGTTGATGACGTCCACCACGTTGCGGCTTTCGGCGACGCCCCAGAACACCTGGGACACGCCCACCAGCACATCCCAATCGCGGTTGATCTCGTGGGAGATGCTCGCCTCGCGAATGTCGACATAGGTCCGCTCGGTGTCCTGGCTGTCGAGACGCAAGAAGGGTTCGAACAGAACGCGGGTGTCCCGGTCCTCCGATCGCCAACGACCTTCGCCCGTCAGGATCAATGAACCCTGCATGCCGTCCAGCTGACCATCGAATTGGGGGTTGTCGGGAAACAGTCGAACCTCCACCCCGACTTCGGGCCTGAAGTCGACGTTCTGGGCATGGGCGGGAGCGGCGCAGATCAGCGCCGTCCCGCATGCAAGACTGAGGCGTTTGAGCATGGCCCTAGAGCCTTTCCAGCGCGTCAGGCTCGAAGTCGCGTTCATCCAGATCCACGCCGAATTCAAAAGCGTTGAACTCAAGCACCGTCGTTTTGCCGGTAATGTGGTTGGTCATGGTCTGGCGATGGGCGCGCCAGTAGGCATCATCATATTGCCGGTAGTCATCCAGAATGAGCGTCTTCAGATGCTGGCCGCCGCGGTCATAGAACTCGAACTTGCGGGCCTGGAAGACATCCGTGTCGAAGTAGCAGTGAATCTTCGAATAACCGGAGCGCTCATAGGCCGGGATGCACTCGACCCTGTCCAGTTCAAGATCGCCGTCCATGACGGTCTCCAGATAGGTGTAGCTGTATTTGCCAAGCTCGGCACCGGCAATGTCCTCGAAGGAAAACTCAGAGCCGACAAAAGGCCCGGACTTGTTGGCGGATGAAATGCGCTTGGTGCGGCGGAGTGCGGGCAGGTAGAGCCATTGGTCATCGCTCTCCAATATGCGGGAGTGCGTCAGCAGGGCGGTGCCTTCGACATCGGGTGGTGAATAGAAAACCGTCACCGAGCGGTCACCATTGCCTTCGCCTTCTTTCTCGCGTGTGTCGATCCGAAGCTCGCGGGTCGTTGTCCGTCCGCTTGGATCGGCCAGTGTCATGGTGAGTTCCACGGTCGACGTGCTGAATCCCGCATCGGTCAGGTCGTTGCGTTCCGCGATGGCATATCCTTTCTCCTGCGGTGTTTCAGCATATGCAGGCAGCGCGATAGTGAGGGCAGCCACGGCTGCCAGGGTCGTTTTGCGGACAGTCATTGGTGATCTCCTTGTCTGGTGTTGTTGCGATGGGATTACTGCGCGGGCAGCGCTTTTGGCTGTGCGACGCGCTCGGCCGTTCCGCGGTCTCCGAAGGTGAGGAACAGGCTTGGCAGCAGCAGGAAGTTGATGAGCATGGCGAAGACCACGGCCAGTGCCGTCAGAAGGCCAAGGTCGGCATTCAGCTTGAAACTCGATGTGACCAGCACGGCAAAGCCTGCCGCGAGGATGACGGTGGTGGTGAAGATCGCGGCCCCAGCGGTTCTGAACGCGTAGCGCACGGAGTCCTCGATCGTCTGACCGTCATCCCGGCGGGCGCGCAGGTACTTCGACAGGAAGTGGACCGTGAAGTCGACAACCAGGCCCACGGCCACCGCACCAACAGCGGCGACGGAGAAACCCACGGTCCCGACCAACACCGCCCAGACCCCGAAAGTTGTGAGGATCGGCAGGGCGTTGGGCAGGATCGAGATGGCGCCGACCACAAGCGAGCGGAATGAAATCGCCAGGATGATGAAGATCGCGATGATGAGATAGAACGCGCCTTCGAACATCGCCTCGATGTTGCGCTCCGCGACGAAGGAAAAGAGGACCTTGGAGCCCGTGGCGGTATAGCCGAAGCTGTTGCCGTTATCCGCCCACCATGTTTCCGCATCCCGCAGGAAAGCCTTGGTCTCCTCCGTTGAAATGTCCTTCATCGTTGCGGTGACCCGGGTCGACTGACGGTTGATGTCGACGCGGTCATTGAGGTCCAGGCCGTAGGGCAGGGACAGCTCGTAGACGAGCAGATACTGGCTGGCGAGGGTCTGGTCGTCGGGAATGCGGTGGAACGCGGGATCGTCTGCATTCAGGTTGCGGTTGACCCGCTTCATGATGTCCGAAACGGAGAAGATGTGCGCTGTCTCCTCCCGGG
>JANQMQ010000380.1 GCA_028279995.1 Candidatus Phaeomarinibacter sp.
CGCATCAGCATCAAGCACGGACGCTGCACCACTCCTGAGCACGGCAAGCGTTCGCGCGCGCGTGGAAGAGGTGACGCCGGAGCCCGGACCGATCAACGCCGCGTTCTTGCGCTTGTCCTCCAGGATCGCGGTCAGACCGGGCGCACCGTCAAACTCTGCAAGCATGATGGCGGTCAACTGCGCAGCATTTGCCGCCAGCGCGTCTTCCGGACTCGCCACCGTCACGAGACCGGCGCCGGCCCGAAGGGCTCCCCGCGCAGCAAGGCGCGCCGCCCCGGTCGAAGTTGCCCCACCGCTCACGACCACGGCATGGCCGCGGCTGTATTTGTGGCCGTCATTGCGCAGCAGCGGATAGTACGGGCCCCACAAGGACGGTCCATTGTGAAATGCCTGCGGCTTTACCTCGTTGATCGACGCGTCGGGAATACCGATCGGGGCGACAACCACTTCACCGCAACGTACCCGCCCCGGCAGCAGGACATGCCCGGGCTTGGCACGATGGAAGGTGACAGTCAGATCGGCGGCGAAGGCCCGACCAAGCTCCGCACCGGTGTTGCCGTCTATGCCGCTTGGTACATCCACTGCCACATGCGGCACGTCACTCTTGTGGCTGGACGCTGCAAGTGCTGCGGGAATTCCGTCCAACGACCGCGTGAGCCCGGCACCGAAGAGGGCATCAACAATCAGTTCAGCGCCGTCCGCGGCATGAGTTGAAAGCGCGTGGGTTTCCCCTTGCCAGTCGGCAGCTGCCAGCGCCGCATCTCCGGCGAGCTTATCCAGTCCACCGAGGAGTGATAGCATGACCGGCCAGCCGCGTTCCGCCAGCACGCGGGCGATCACAAAGCCGTCGCCACCGTTATTGCCCGGGCCACACAGAATGGCTGCCGGTCGTGGGGTCCAGCGATCGCAGATGGCATCTGCGACAGCCGTGCCGGCGGTTTCCATCAGCACGCGGCCCGGGGTGCCAGCAGCAATGGCAAAAGCATCTGCCCGGTACATTTCAGTGGTGGTCAGGAGTTCAGGTCCTGCCGCATCGAATGAAAGGTCTTCTGTCTGTTCGATTGTCATCCGCAATCCGCACTATGGTCAGCGAACGACAGTATCCGCTTCACGGCCGAGGGATACCAGCTTCAAACCGCCATCCAGCACATCAAACTGGGTGACCGAGCAGTTGTCCGGACGGAAGCACACCACGCGGTCATCGCCGGTCGCGCCGCCAACGGCGGCATTGATGGCGATGAAATGGCTGAATATCACCGTGTCTTCGGTAGTCTGTGTGAGACGCGCCACCAGATCATCCCGCCAGCCGGTAAAGTCCACGTCGCCCGACACTTCATCCTTGGCGATATCGCTCCAGGTACCCGGCATCACCCGCCGCAGCCACTGGGCGCGCTCGTCCAGGTCTTCGGTTGGTGAAGGAATTTCACTCACCGCTTGCTCAACCAGTGGAACTGCCGACCACAAACGGGCCAATGGCATGCTGGTTTCGCGACAGCGCTTGAGCGGGCTGGTCATCAGCGGCAGGGGCGCCGCACCGCCAACAAGCTCGACAATCTCATTTGCGACCGCTTCCGACTGTGCCTGACCGACATCGCTCAGCCCTGGATCTGCGTCAGAGCCCCAGCCGGCCGCCGCCAGTCCGTGGCGGATCATGTAAATGCGTGGCATGGCGTTACTCCGTTGACTGAATTTCTGCGAGGTCCCGGCGAATGGCGTCACCGCTCCATTGAGCAGGTTCATGTCCATAGACAAGGCGCACCCCCGGCAACGCCTGCGCCAGTGCTGTCAACTTTGAGATGCTGTCAGACGCAACCTCGAGGTCAGCGCCCAAACCGCCCGGCGCGTTGTACCTGTAGGTTGCTTCCAGATGGGCTGCGTCGAATGTCATCAGGATCGGGCCCGACGTCGCATTCAGGAACACCGACATATGCCCCGGCGTATGCCCCGGGGTTGCAAGAAGCCAGACCGCCCCATCGCCAAACAGATCCGCCGCCCTGCCAATATGTGGCATGTCGATGAATCCATTATCCGCTGCCTCAACCCGCATGTCGGCTGCGAACTGCTCATACCGGTAGCCCTGTGTCTCACGAAACGGGCTGCGAAGCGCGTCAATCTCGGCCGCTGACGCAATCACTACCGGATCATACCGGGCCAGAACCGGGCCCAGTCCACTTGCATGGTCACCGTGAAAATGCGTGGCGATGAGATAGTCCAACGTCTCGACATCATCCCGCGCAAGCTGCGAAACCACATCCTGGCCGGGCTTGTTGCGGCATGGAAAGTCCAACACCACCAATATCTGATAACTGCACTTTCCGGCCCGCACACCACTATCCAGCAGCACCCGCTGGCCTGACGGATGAGTCACAAGATAAGAGATCGACGGCACCCACTGGTCGTCGCCGAGGCCATCAGGCACGCCCTCAACGCTCGGGTCGATCAGCACGCCGCCGCCGGCAAAGACATCGCCGGTTACAAAGGCTGTGACCTTCAGGTCTGTGGGTGCCGCAAGCACATCAGCCCAGCTTTGAGGTGCGTCGTCGACAGCCCGCCAGCTGGCATCCCGGACATCGGTGATGTCGCCGATGTCACAGGCCGCCAGTGCGGTCGCCAGCGTACCGGCAACGGCCAGCGTCGCAAGAGACCGCATGTGGGCTGGTGTCCACATCCTTAAATGGCCGGGGTGAAGGTGTTGGTCCCGAGCTTGCCGTCGGCACCCGGCTGGGCCGGTTTCACGGTCCCGGACACACCCAGCATTTCCTGCGTCTTCATGGTTTCGAGCAACGCCTGGTCTGCCCGCACATGGGCCACGAACCGGTGACCGGTGTCATTCATCCGCCCCAGCACCATGCCGAACTGCGCACCTTCGCGACCATGCACGACTGTGTAGGTTTCGATCTTAGCGTTGCCATCGGGTAGTTCATCGACGACGGGATGATCCATGGCATCCAGCTCTGCCTGATAGGTTGCCGGGTTCTCGCGCTCCCACGCGCCTTCCTTCGGTGTTGTCGAGTAAACACCAATGGAGTGTTTCGTCACGAACCAGCCATTGGCAGTGCACAGGCCTTTCGAACCGGGCTTGGCCCGCACCTTGTCGAGCATCGTGACGATTGAATGCATCACATAATTGTTGCCCGCACCGCCGAAATACGGGAGTCCGCCTGTCACCGTGAAGTCCCGCGGGTCATCCAGGCTGAGACCCAGTTCCTGGGCGCCGATCTGCACGGCAGAGGGAAAGCAGGAGTACAGATCAAGATAGTCCATGTCGTCGATGGACATGCCGGCCATGCCCAGCGCCTTCTGACCCATGGTGCGAATTGCCGGAGACGAGTGGTAGTTCACGCGCTCGGTGACATGCCAGAGGTCATTGGCGTCACCGCAGCCATGCAGGTAGACCCAACGGTCCTCGGGAATGCCGAGTTCCCTTGCCTTTTCGACACTCATCATGATGACCGCTCCCGCCTGATCAACGCGGATGATCGAGTTCATATACTTCGTGTACGGAAAACCGACATACCGGTTGGTATCCGTCTCGGTGGCAATCTCTTCCGGTGAGCGGAATGTGGGGAACCACGCGTGTGGGTTTTCGGAAGCCACCTTGGTGAACTTTGAGAACAGCTTGCCGATTTCAAGCTGATGATCCTTCACGGTGCGGCCAAGCTGTCCGCGGATGGCGTTCTCGAACAGCGGGTAGGTATTGACCGGAAAATACATCGCGTGACGACGTTCCATCTCGTTCACGCCCGGCTTTTCAACACCAATATGTGTTGGTTCTCCGCCGGGGTCATCGCCCCACTCAGGCTGATGACCTTCATTGAGCGCTGACAGCATGGAGTGCAGGCCTTCGGAGCCCGCCAGCAGCGCGCAGTCGGTCTCGCCGTTGGCGATCTCCTCAGCCGTCCGGTTGACCAGCCATTGCGGTGTGTTGCCGCCGGTCGCTGTGTAGAGTTCACGCGCCGGACGGGCACCGACCGCATTTGCCAGCGTGCGCGGCGCGTTGGTGTATTGGCCAAACGGCAGTCGGCCAGCTTCAGGGCTGTCAGCGGTGAAACGCACCACCGCGA
>JANQMQ010000396.1 GCA_028279995.1 Candidatus Phaeomarinibacter sp.
CGGATGGCAATGGATGTATCCAGTGCGCCATCGAGACCGACAAAGCCGATGGAGCCGCAATAAGCGCCGCGGGAGTGGGGTTCTTCGTCGGCAATGATCTCCATGGCCCGTACTTTTGGCGCGCCGGTGATGGAGCCGCCGGGGAAGCAGGCAGCCATGCAGTCCAGTGAGGTTGTGTCCGGCCTTAGCTTGCCGGTCACGGTCGAGATCAGATGGTGCACATTTGCGAAACTGTGAAGTTCACAGAGGGCCTCAACCTTCACGGAATGATCGGCGCAGGTGCGTGACAGGTCGTTGCGCAGGAGGTCAACGATCATGATGTTTTCGGCGCGATCCTTTGGACTTTGCTGAAGTTCCTGCGCCAATGCCGCGTCCTGTTCGGGCGTCGTGCCGCGTGGACGGGTACCTTTGATGGGCTCGGTTCGTACGGAGCCGGTTGCCGTGACTTTCAAGAAGCGTTCCGGAGAGGATGAGACGAGGGTCCTGTCCGGCAGGGTGACATGGGCCGCGAAGGGCGGCGGAGTGTCTTGTGACAGGCGCCGGTAGATGTCGAAGGCACTCACGTCCTGCGGCAGGCGAGCGTTAAAGCGCTGCGCCAGGTTGGCCTGGAAGATGTCTCCTGCGTGAATGAGTTCGATGACCTTGGCGACGCTGGCGCGATAGACGTCCGGCGTGACGGTAGCGACAGGCTCTGCGCTGCCTCGCGCGGGTGCTGGCGGCAGCTTGACCGCATCGCGTACCAGGGTGGCGAGCCTCGTGCGTTTGCCTGCCGTCTCCGCTGTGTCCCAGGGAGACAGGACAAGGGCATGTCCCGTGTTTTTGGGGAAGGCAAGAACGGCATCATAGAAACCGACGGTGAGGACGGGGGTTTCGGGGTCCAGTCTGTCCCGGCCGGGAAGACGCTCAACGTCGTGTGCCAGTTCATAGGCAAAGAAGCCGGCAGCGCCGCCAGCGAAAGCGACCGGCAGGTCGCCGGGCGCATAAGCGTTTTCCTTCGACCAGTCATGAAGCGCTGTCTGGAGCCGGCGAAAGCTGCCGCCGGGGGCGGTGGCGTCCAGGTCCTGAAGCGTGATCGTCACTGTCCGTGCGGGATCGGTGAGGATGTAGGACGTGCCGTCTGACCCCTGCCACTCCAGCAACTGGGAAAAAGGCTGTTCGGCGATCAGCGCGAAGATGTCACCCGGCCTGATACCGTCAGGCAGGGGAGCCTGCTCCCACACGGCGGTGGCCGTTGAGTCATTTGCAATAGGTGGTACCGGGTCTGGCAGGGCGGTGTTCAGTGTGAGTTCCAATTTGCAGAAACTAGGGCTGTCGACGACCGGTTCAACCTTGCCTTGGCGGCGTTCAGTTGCTTTGGTGACCGGGAACATACCGCATTTGAGGGCGCGTGCGGGGCATGGGGCGGGAGACCTGCCATGCATGCTGAAGGCGCCTGACTGCGGGACAGAAAACGGCCTGTGTGACAGGTCCATGGGAGGACATCGGCCATGAGTGACGTATTTCGTGAGAATCTGCTGAAAGACAAGGTGGCGTTCTTTGCGGGGGCTTCTTCGGGCATCAATCTGGGTGTGGCGCAGCGTTTTGCGCAGGAGGGTGCCAAGGTTGTGCTGATTTCCCGCAGCCATGACAAGATTCAGGATGCGGTGAAGACCATCACCGACGACGGCGGCACGGCCTTTGGTCTGGCGTGCGATGTGCGCGACTTTGAGAGTGTCGATGGGGCGCTCAAGAAGGCCAAGGAAGAATATGGCGAGATAGATTTCGTGCTGTCGGGTGCGGCAGGCAACTTCGTGGCACCGGCCCTGGGCATGTCATCCAACGGCTTCAAGGTGGTTGTGGATATTGATCTGATCGGCACATTCAATGTGCTGCGGGCCTCATTCCCCTACCTCAATCGCCCTGGCGCGTCGCTTGTGGCGATTACTGCGCCCCAGGCAGTGCAGCCAGCCATGTTCCAGGCCCATGTGTGCGCGGCCAAGGCAGGCATCAACATGCTGGTCAAGTGTCTCGGGCTTGAGTGGGGGCCCGGTGGCGTGCGCGTCAACGCGGTGTCGCCGGGGCCGATTGCGGATACGGAAGGAATGCGCCGCCTGGCGCCGACGCCGGAAGCGGAAGCAGCCATCATCAGTTCGATTGCGCTTCGTGGCTACGGTACCAAGACGGACATTGCAGAGACCTGCATGTGGCTTGCCAGCGACGCCTCTCGCTATGTGACCGGCACGATCATCGATTGTGATGGCGGTACGACATTGGGCTCCGCCAAGGGTGATGCCATTGGTGACCTGGGTGATCAGGTTCCCGATTTCACGGTCCGGTAGAGACTATGGCTGCTGACCCTTCCACGTTTGAAACCGTTCAGTACACGGTCGCTGATCACGTAGCGACCGTGATGTTGAACCGACCGCAGCGGCGCAATGCGCTGAACCGGCAGGCCTATGATGAGCTTGAAAAGGCGTTCCGTGCCGCGCAGGCGGACAGTGACGTGCGCTGTGTTGTTCTCACGGGGGCGGACCCGGCCTTCTGTGCCGGCGAAGACGTGAAGGAGATGATGACCGGTGACCAGAAGGACGCCAGCATTGCCAAGCTCACCTCCGTGCGCCCCCAGCCGACACCCGCCGCCATGGCGGTGCTGGAGTGTGACCGCCCGGTGATTGCGGCTGTGAATGGTCCTGCCGTTGGGTGGGGCATGGAACTGGCGCTGTTCGCGGATATCCGCATCGGGTCCGAGCATGCGCAGATGGGGGAAATCTTCATCAAGCGCGGGCTCATCTCCGACATTGGCGGACTGGGGCGTTTGCCGGCATTGGTTGGTGCGTCCAAGGCGGCCGAGTTGCTGTTTACCGGCGATGTGATTGATGCCCATGAGGCGGAGCGGATCGGTATCCTGAGCCGGGTGGTAGCGCATGACGCGCTGATGGACGATGCCAGCAGCCTGGCCGCACGCATTGCCGAGAACGCACCGCTGGCGCTGCGCTATATGAAGGAAGGTTTGCGGATATCCGCCGGACAGGATTATCAGGCGCTGGGCGGCTGGGTCTCCGGCACGCTGGGACGGCTGTTTCAGACGGACGACCACGCGGAAGGGGTTGCGAGTTTTCTTGAAAAGCGCCCGCCGCAGTTCAAGGGCCGCTAGAGTATTCAGGACCAATGGCGCTTTTCTTTGATCAGAAGTGGTTTACCGACCGGCTCAACGACATGGGCCGGACGCCGAATGATCTGGCGGAGGCAATGGCTATCCCGCTGATAGAGCTGGCGGCGGTCTGGAAGGATCAGCGTGAGCTGTCCGTTGACGAAGTACGGGCCATGGCGCAGTTCCTGAAGTTTCCGGTGGAAGAGGTGGCGTCGCGGGCCGGGGTGTCCACACCTATTCCCAGCGAACCGGGACAAGCGCCTGACGGGGAACGCGACCTTGGCGCTGTGCTAGAAAGACTGAATGAAATGACACACCGCCTCGATCGGATGGAACGGGTGGTGGGGGACATAAAGGCATTGCTGCTGGACCATAGACTGAACGGGCAGCCGAACGGGGATGCACCTTCCGTGCTCCCGTCGACGGATGAGAAGGACAACTAGATGGGTAATGTGATGCCGGCGCTGTTTGCCGGGCTGTTTCTCGGTGCGGGCATATTCGCCGTGATGCAGATACGGTCGTCATCCGTGGGCGGACAGATTTTCTGGCTGGTCGGGCTTTTGAGCTTTGCGGTTGGCGGGTTGTTTGCCGCGCTGCGGCTTTTCATTCCCGGTGTCGAACCAGTTTATGTGTCCGTCCTGATGTTCTGTACGTCCGTAGGTATCGGCGCCATCCTGATCGGCATCGTGTCTCACATGGTGCGGCCTGTGCCGGAGAGGTGGGCGACGATCGGGCTGGCCATTCCGGTGGTCATCTATGTGATGGCGGTTCTGACCGATCAGATTCATTTCGCAGCCCTCGTACAGATCGTTGTCCTCATTGGCATGACCGGTGTTGCGGCCTGGAAGTTCGAGGCTTTGCCGCGGGCTTCGATCTGGGTGATTGCGGCTGCCCTGTCCTTTGCGCTCCTGCCGGCACTGCTCATGCGCCTTGCGCCGGGGCTTGGGGTGACCAGTCAGGATGTGG
>JANQMQ010000447.1 GCA_028279995.1 Candidatus Phaeomarinibacter sp.
ACGGATGGTCGGGTAGTGGACCGTTCGTATGCAGATCAAAGAGATGGTAGTCATACGCTTCGGACAGTTGAGGGTGCCCTGGACGGAAATACAGCCGACCTCATTTTCGCCGAGAGCGGCAACGACATTGTTATGTCAGGTGCGAAAAACGATACCGTTTACGGCGGGGCAGGAAACGATACGATCGACGGCGGCAGTGGTGATGACCATCTTTATGGCGACTATGGAGGCCCGATATCCTCGTCTGCTGCGGGATCAGATATCCTAATCGGTGGTAGCGGGAACGACTATCTGTTTGGTGGCGGCGGCATAGACACAGCCCTCTATGGGTATGACCTAAATCTAGGCGTAGAAGTTGGTAGTGGTGTCACGGTCGATATTGATTCGACCGGTCCGACAGTCAGTGATGACGGATTGGGCGGGCAAGACCAGTTGAGTTCTATTGAGCGTATTCAAGCTACCGGTCAGGTAGATGTTGTTCGATTTGCAGGTGAGCTGGGAGATCAAATCAATCTACAAATCAACGGTAACGGTTCGTCTGTTGAGCTCGATGGCTGGTCGGACATCCATGACATTGCCGACTTCTCCCAATATGCAGGCGACAACCGCTTCACGACGGACGCAGCCGGCAACCTGAAAAAGGGTGTCGGCTCGGAGGCCATCGACACCGGCATTCGCCTCACCGGCGGCTGGACCTACAAAGGAGACGCCGGCGACGACTATGTCGCCTCGCGCGCGGATGTGCCGGGCATCTTCGCCGAGCTGCAGGCGGCCCGCGATGCTCAGGCCAATGGTCTGCCCTTCGACATGACGAAAGGCGGCTTCACCCGCATCGAGACCGGTGCAGGCAATGATGCCATCGACATCCGGGGTGCACGCGGTGTTGAAGTAGATGCCGGTAGCGGCGACGACACCATTCTCCTCGACAGCAGTGGCATTGGAAACATCATCACCACCGGTTCCGGTGAGGATAGTATCGCCTTTGCCGCCGGCTCCGCTGTGACCGACGCAGATGGTCAGGACCGTATTGTGTTCTTTGGCGAGGTTGAGCCGGCACAGATGGCCTTGCGCAACAGCAATTCGGAGAGCCCGTTTGCGCGGATGAACGGCGGCCATCTTAAGGTCGGCTTCAACGACGACAATGAGATGGTTCTTGGCTTTCGCGGCGCGAGTGCACCTGAGGAGTTCATGTATCTCCTCAACGCAAACCGTGATGTGACGGCGGTGGCGGCTGACCTCACGGCCGGCCTGCGTGTAGGCGAAATCAGCATCAATGCCTACCGCATTCTTGAAATCCCCTCGAGTGTTTCCGTCAGGGGGGACGCAGTTACCTGGGAAGTGTTCCGCAAGAGCATCAAGGATCTGGACAAGGATGCCCGCGTTGCGGGGTCCGACCCGCTGGTGCTCGACCTGGATGGAGATGGCATCGAGCTCACGGTGCCGCGTATGCCGGGCAGTGGTGTCGCCTTCGACATTGATGGCGACAATTTCGCCGAACAGACAGGCTGGCTCTCCGGCGATGACGGGTTTCTCGCGGTGGATGCCAATCTCAACGGTACCATTGACGACATCAACGAGCTGTTTGGATCATCCACCGAGACCGGGTATTCCCAGCTGGCGGCCTATGACACCAACGCTGACGGCAAGGTTGATAGCGCCGATACCCAGTTCAGTGATCTGCGCATCTGGCGTGACCTCAATCAGAACGGCATCACCGATGCAGGCGAGCTGACGACGCTGGCCGACGAAGGCATCGCCTCCATCAGCCTCACCTATCAGGATGATGGGACGGAAAGTGCGCTCAATACCATTGCGCGCACAGGCACATTCACACGCACGGATGCCACCACCGGCACCGTGGGGGACATCGAATTCCGGGTGAACAATTTCAACTCGACCTATCTGGGCGACACGACGGTTGATCCGGCGCTCGTCGGCACACGTCCCAACCTCAAAGGGTACGGTACCCTGACAGACCTGCATGTGGCTCTGACCCTGCAGGGCCCTGGCGGCGCCCTTGCCGCCAGCATCGACACCATCCTGCCGACCCTCAACGTCATCGACCTGGTGGAACTGCGCGAGCGCGCCATGCCACTGATGACCGAATGGGCAAGCGCGGTACCTTACTCCGGTAGCACGCCCAACCCGGACATTCTCGTTCTCGTGGAGCAGACGCCTGACGGGCAGGAAATCCGGGACTTCGCCCTCGAGGTTACCGAAGAAGTCACCCTCAGCGATGGTACGACAGGCACCTATACCTTCTGGAAACTCGCCAGTGGCAACGATGTCCACGATTCATTGGGCGTTCTCATTGAACTGCCGACAAAGGCTGACGTGCTGGCGCAGACCACTGCCGATCCGGCGATGGCATGGGACGAGTTGAGCGGCTCTCAGATCGACTTTCTTGAGCGCTACTACGGTGAGGACATTCCCGTTGAGGCAAGCGCTGCCATTCTTAATGACGGTGCCATTTCCGCGCTGTCAAAGATCATCAACGATGCCTACAACCTCCTTGAGCTGACGGCACTACGCCTGGCCATGCAGGGTCCGCTGGAACCGTACTTCGCCGGCATCGAGTACGATGTCGAGGAGAATGTCTTCCGACCGGCCACTGACGCGCAGCTCGTACCCATGCTGGAAGCTATTTTGGCCGGCGCACCGACAGGCGCAACACAGGCGGAAGAATGGTTCCAGGACTGGCGTCCGGTTCTTGCCGCCATGATGGCCGATTATGTGCGCGGCGAATCCCATCTCACCAACAATCAGCCCTTCATATTCACCAATCTGGTCGCAGCCTTCGAGAATGTCGGCGCGCCAATTGGGCTGGAAGCCATTGCGGCCGGCATTGGCCTCAATACAGACGAGATTGATTTTGGCTCGGGGACCCGAACCGGAACGGACGAAAACGACATCTTCTACATGTCGTCCGGCAATGATGTCGTCGATGGCGGCAAGGGTGCCGACGTTTATGTTTTCGGTCGTGATTTCGGCACGGACACGATCGCTGACTTCGAGCAATACAACTCACATTTCGATACCATTCGCTTCGCGCATCTGAACCCTGCCGATATAACTGTCGAGCGCAATGGTCGCGACCTGATCATTACCGAGACCGGCACCTCGAACGTCATCACCGTGGTGGAGCAGTTCCACGACATGGCACCGTCCCTGTTTGGAGGACTCAATCTCCTGCCGGACCATGGCATCGAAGAAATCGTTTTTGCCGACGGCACCGTATGGACCGGCATCGATATTGCCGAGGCAGCATCCAATCCCCTGGCCAGCGATGATGTGCTCATCGGCACTGACCATGTAGACTTTCTCGATGGTGGTGCAGGTACGGACATCCTGCGCGGCGGCGATAGCGCTGACGTCTACTTCTTCGGCCTGGGCTACGGGCAGGACACGATCGAGGAGCAGACTGACAACATTCTGATCAATCAGCACGACTTCGTGCAGTTCGGAGCCGGAATCACGAAGGATGATCTGACCTTCTCCCGCGGCGCTGGCCAGCACGACCTTGTGATCGGCGTCAACGGCACAAGTGACACCCTCACTGTCATCAAACAGTTTGACGCCGCCTATACCGGACCTTTCGGCAAGCAGTGGCTCCATCGTGTTGAGACATTCCTGTTCGCAGACGGCACAGACATCTCATGGGAAGATGTCACTGATCTCATGCTCATCCAGGCAAAGACAACCGGCGATGATCAGATCATCGGGTTTGACAAGGAGGATATACTCGATGGAGACGCCGGCGCGGACTTCCTGTCCGGCGGCAACGAGAACGATGTCTACCGTTTCGACGCGGGCTATGGTCACGACACCATTCGCGAAGGTGCTGACAATCTCTTCTCCGGTCTGAATGACAAGGTGGTGTTTGGCCCTGGCATTGTGTCGACGGATGCAAACTACGCCCGGGACGCAGACGGCAACCTTGAGATCACTTTCAATGGACTGACCGACAAGCTCACGATCCAGAAGCAATTCGATTTCTTCGAGACCGCGGTATTCGGTACCATCAACTATGATCTCATCGAAAGTTTCGAGTTCGCCGACGGCACTGTTGTTCTGTGGTCGGAACTTTTGCCGCTGCTCGTCTCCCAGCAATCCACGTCCGGAGACGATGTCATTGAAGGTTTCTGGTTTGATGACGTTCTCGACGGAGGCGCCGGCAATGACATTCTCATCGGCGGAAATGGCAATGACACTTATGTCTTCGGCTACGGCTACGGCTCCGACCGGATCATCGAGCGCCCGTCAAACGTCCTTAGCGGGCAGGATGACAAGGTTTCCTTCGCTGCCGGTGTAGCTCCGGGTGATGTGATTTTCGAGCGTGCGGCGGACAATTATGACGACCTGGTCATCAGGCTCTCAGGCAGTACGGACCAGCTCTACATTGAAGGTTTGTTCTCGAGCTTCGCCATAGCACAGGGCATGCAGCAGATTGAGGAGTTCCATTTTGACGATGGAACCATCATGACGCTTGCGCAGGTTCAACAGGCCCTCATCACGTCGGAAGCAACCACTGGTGATGATCTCATCCGCGGCTTCGAAGGTGCGGATGTTCTTGATGGCGGCGCCGGCAACGACATCCTGAAAGGGTGGGATGGGGCTGATACCTATC
>JANQMQ010000451.1 GCA_028279995.1 Candidatus Phaeomarinibacter sp.
ATGCAGTCCACAGGGCAGAGCCTGCTCATGGTGACGGACCGTCATGCCCTCGCGGGTGTCATCGGACTGCGCGACATTCTCAATATCGTGTCGGTCAAATCCGCCCTCGCGGTCGTCTGACGCCCAAAGACCGGCCCGGTCACCAGTACGGCCCCGCATCATTGATCCGCACACGGCCTGCCCGCACCGGCAAGAGGACCCTGCGGAAATTCCGCCACAATCGGAATAAGCCGTGCTAGCGTCCCCGCAACTTCGAAATCCACACTAAAACTAATGAGGTTCACTATGTCTTTGCCCGCAACCTATCTGCAGATGCTGTCCACCCTGACAGCCGATGGCGAACTTCGCCTGGAACTGGTCGAACAGCAGATGCCGACACCCAAGCCCGGCCAGGTCATCATTCAGGTCGAGGCGACCCCCATCAATCCGTCTGACCTGGGCGTCATGTTCGGCATGACGGACGTGTCCGGCGCCGCAACCGCAGGTTCAGGTGCATCGACCAAGCTGGCAGCCTCCGTGTCAGACCAGGGCATGCGGGTCATGAAGGCCCGCATCGACCAGCCCCTGCCCGTCGGCAACGAAGGCGCCGGCACCGTTGTTGCCGCCGGCGACAGCAAGGAAGCGCAGGCCCTCATGGGCAAGACCGTCGCCGCCATGGGCGGCGGCATGTACGGCCAGTACCGCTGCGTCGATGCCATCATGTGCATGCCGCTGCATGAAGGCGATACCGCAAAGGACGGCGCCTCAAGCTTCGTCAACCCGCTCACGGCCCTGTCCATGCTCGAAACCATGCGCATGGAAGGCCACACTGCCCTCGTGCACACGGCAGCGGCGTCCAACCTCGGCCAGATGCTCAACCGCATCTGCAAGGATGATGGCGTCGAACTGGTCAACATCGTGCGCAAGCAGGAACAGGCCGACATCCTTAAAGGTCTCGGTGCCAAACACATCGTGAACAGCAGCGACGACACTTTCTTCGCTGACCTGACCGACGCCATCCACGCCACCGGCGCAACCCTGGCTTTTGACGCCACAGGCGGCGGCACACTGGCCTCGACAATTCTCAGCGCCATGGAAGCCGCAGCCGCCCGCACGCCAGGCGCCTACAGCATCTATGGCTCTGTCGCGCACAAGCAGGTCTATCTCTATGGCGGCCTCGACACGTCACCCACTGTCCTGACACGCGGCTACGGCATGGCCTGGGGCGTTGGCGGCTGGCTGCTGCCGAACTTCCTCGCCAAGGCGGGGCTTGAAGTCGCCGGACGCTTGCGGACCCGCGTGGCCAACGAATTGAAGACGACCTTTGCCAGCCACTACACCGACGAAATCTCTCTGTCCGAAGCCCTGCAGGCCGACATCGTCGCCCGCTATCAGGCCAAGACGACCGGCGAGAAATTCCTCGTCTGCCCTCAGAAAGACATCTAGACGAACCAAAACCGCTCAACAGAAAGGCTCGCACCGGAACATCCGGTGCGAGCCTTTTTGTGTTCAGATCGGGCAACGGTGATTAAAGACCAAACCGCTCAATCACCATCTTGCCCAGCGTCATCAGATGCACCTGATCGGGCCCATCCGCCTGCCGGCACCATCGCGCATAGTTGTAATGCTCCGCCATCGGGTAGTCCTCAGTTAGACCACCCGCCCCGTGCATCTGCATGCAGCGGTCGATTACGGTCTGCATCATGATGGGTACCTGCGTCTTGGTGGCGGCAATCAGATCGCGGCTTTCCTGCGCGCCTTTTTCATCCATGGACTGCGCCGTGCGGTGCACCAGCAGCCGCGCCATCTCGATTTCTGAAAATGACTTGGCAATCTCTTCGCGCACCGATTGATGCTTCGCCAGCGGACGCCCGAAGGTCTCCCGGTTGAGCACCCGGTTGCACGCCAGCTCCAGCGACCGCTGCCCGGCGCCGATCAGCCGCATGCAGTGGTGCATGCGCCCCGGCCCGAGCCGTCCCTGGGCAATTTCAAAACCGCGCCCCTCGCCCAGCAGCACATTTTCCGCAGGCACCCGCACATCTTCAAAGACGATTTCCGCATGACCCAGCGGCGCATCGTCATAGCCGAGGGTCGTGAGCGGTCGAATAAGCGTGATGCCCGGCGTATCCTTGGGCACCAGCACCTGCGTCTGCTGCTTGTGGCGGTTTTCATTGTCCGGATCTGACTTACCCATGACGATGAGAATTTTTGTGCGCTCATACATGGCATTGGTGATGAACCACTTGCGCCCGTTGAGCACCCACTCATCCCCCT
>JANQMQ010000500.1 GCA_028279995.1 Candidatus Phaeomarinibacter sp.
CCTGCTGGACAGGAAAGGCCTGCTTTACACCGGCGTGCTGGAGCCTCCTAAGGGCAAGAAGCCGGACGACTGGGAAGCGCGGCCGCAACTGCTCTTCAAGGCCACTGAGTTTGGCGACGATGTGGACCGGGCCCTGAAGAAGTCAGACGGCACGCACACCTATTTCGCTGCCGACATTGCCTATCATCTGGACAAATACCGGCGCGGCTTCAACGAGATGATCGACGTCTGGGGTGCTGACCACGGTGGCTACATCAAGCGGATGCAGGCTGCGGTCAAAGCTCTGTCTGATGGCGAGGGGGCGCTGGACGTCAAGATCTGTCAGATGGTTAAGCTGTTCCGCGCCGGCGAGCCGGTGAAGATGTCGAAGCGCTCAGGTGAGTTCGTGACACTGCGCGACGTGGTGGATGAGGTGGGCCGCGACGTGGTGCGCTTCATGATGCTCACCCGCAAGAACGATGCGCCGCTTGATTTCGACTTCGCCGCAGTCATGGAGCAGTCGAAAGACAATCCCGTATTCTATGTGCAATACGCCCACGCACGCATCTGCTCGGTGTTGCGGCTGGCAGCGGATGACTTCCCCAATGCAGATCTCAGCGACGCCGCACTCACTCAGGCGGACCTTTCCACGCTTGATGACGAGTCCGAGTTGGCGCTGATCAAGCAGATGGCTGCGTTCCCGCGTCTGGTCGAGCAGGCGGCCCAGTCACACGAGCCGCACCGGGTGGCTTTCTACCTTCAGGATCTGGCTGCCGGGTTCCACGCCCTTTGGAACAAGGGCAAGGAAGACACGCGGTTGCGGTTTATCCATACCGATCAACCGGGTGTTACCATGGCGCGTCTGGCATTGATTCGCGCAGTAGCGCTGACGCTGGCAGCGGGGCTTGGAATTCTGGGCGTCACCCCGGTTAAGGAAATGCGCTAGGCCGCCAGAAGGCGGACCATCAGGCGCAGATAACAGGATCAGGAGGGGCAAGGGCCCATGTCCAATATGGATCAGGATGATGACCGGTACGGGCGCAGCGCGTTTGACCCGGTGATGGTCGATGAAATGGACACCTACGACGCCACGGACGAAGACGATGAACCTGCCGGCCGCGGCTGGCTGATGCTGCTTGTGGTGATTGCCGTGCTGGCAGCGCTCGCGGGCGTCGTCTACTTTGCTTACCAGCAGGGCCGGGAAGAGGGCATTCGTACGGCGCCGCCGATTGTGCGCGCTGACGGTGGGCCGGAGAAGGTCGCCCCGCAAGAGCCCGGCGGCATGGAAATTCCTCATCAGGATAAGGAAATCTTCGAGCGCATCACCGGTGACGGCACCGGTACGGCCGCAGAACCCGGCGTAGAGCGCCTGTTGCCCCCGCCCGAAGAACCCGCTACCGTTCCCGCAGCCCCCACAACGCCACCGGCTGCTGCGGAAGCGACACCGCCTGTGGCTGAGCCTGTCACCCCAGTGGCAGCCGCCCCTGAGCCCGCGCCAGAACCTGCTCCGGCCCCGACACCGGCCCCCGCGGCGCAGCCCGCAGCACCCGCGACTGCTGCATCCGGCGGATGGGTCGTTCAGATCGGCTCGTTCCGCGACCAGGCTCGGGCTCAGACTGAGTGGGCCGCGACACAGCGGAAACACCCGACCATTCTGGCTGGCGCCACGGCCGACATTCAGCGCGCTGATCTTGGGGATCGTGGCATCTGGTACCGTCTGCGGGCGGCGACCTACGCCACGAAGGGTGCTGCTGATACCGCCTGCGCCAGCCTGAAAGCTGCCGGAACCGACTGTCTGGTGCGCAAGCGCTGATGCCGGCAGAGGGCGGTTCGCAGACGCTTCAGGTTCAGGCGGCCATCTACGGTTGCGAGGGGCTGACCCTTACGGATGCAGAAGCCCGGTTCTTCCGCGAGGCTAATCCATGGGGCTTCATCCTGTTTGCCCGCAATGTGGACACGCCCGATCAGGTCGCAGCCCTGTGTGCCTCGCTGCGGGAGACCGTGGGGCGAGATGCCCCCATTCTCATCGATCAGGAGGGCGGGCGTGTCGCGCGGCTGAAACCACCTCACTGGCGTAAGCATCCTCCAGTCCGCCGCTATGGCGACCTGTTTCAGCAGGACAAGGCAGCGGGCCTTGAGGCGTGCCAGCTGGGGGCATTCCTCATTGGCCAGGAGCTTCGCGCGCTTGGCATCGACGTGGACTGCGTGCCACTGGCGGACGTGCCGCAGCCGGG
>JANQMQ010000505.1 GCA_028279995.1 Candidatus Phaeomarinibacter sp.
ATCCGCGGCTTTGTGGCCCCGACCTGCAAGACGGTTCTCGACGGCGTTGACTGGCTGGGCAGCGATGCGGTGCTGGATGATGTGGCACCGGGAAGCGCCGATCTGGCGCTTGGTGTGGGGTCCACGGGCGACGTCTCGCTGCGCCGGGACCTTTTTGAAAAACTCAAGGGGCACGGGCATGGGCTGCCGTCTCTTGTGCATCCAACGGCGAACGTCGCCTCAGGGGTGCGTCTGGGGGATGCAGCGCAGGTGATGCTGGGTGCCGCGGTGCAGGCGGGTGTCGTCATTGGCGTTAATGCAATCATCAACACCGGTGCGATTGTCGATCATGACTGCCGGATCGGCGACCATGCGCATGTGGCGCCGGGGGCGGTTATTTGTGGCAATGTCACCGTGGGGGACGCCGCGCATATCGGCGCCGGGGCGCGCGTCATTCAGGGGCTCACCATTGGTGCAGGTGCCCTGGTGGCGGCAGGTGCGGTGGTGACCCATGATGTTGACCCGGGTGCGCGGGTGGCCGGTGTTCCGGCAACGCCCATACGCCGGGAGGCTGCATCATGACGCGGGCAAACTGGCAGGACGTATGTGTAGCGCCTGATACGCCGCTGGAAGAGGTCATTCGCGGCATTACCGAGACCGGCAAGCAGATAGCGCTGGTGGCGGGTGATGACCACAAGCTGCAGGGAACCATTACCGACGGTGATATCCGCCGCAGCATCCTTCGTGGCCTTAGCCTTGATGCACCGGCGTCTGATGTGATGAAGCGCAATCCGATTGTGGCCGGGCCGGACATGGCCCGCGACGTGTTGCTCGGATACATGCGCGACGGGCGGGTCAAACAGCTGCCCATCGTGGATGCGGATGGTGTGCTGGTCGGGCTGGAGCTGCTGGACGACATTCTGTCGGCCCCGAAGGCCGAGAACTGGATCGTCATCATGGCGGGCGGGCTGGGCACGCGGCTTCGTCCGATCACGGAAGACATTCCAAAGCCGCTGGTGCCCGTGGGTGGCCGCCCGGTCCTTGAGACCATCATCGAGCAACTGGCCGGGCAGGGGTTTACCCGCGTTTTCCTGGCGGTGAATTATCTGGCGGACCAGGTGCGCGATCACTTCGGTGATGGATCACGCTGGGGCGTCCACATTGACTATCTGGAAGAAGAGACCCGGCTGGGGACGGCGGGTGCGCTGACGCTGCTACCTGAGCGGCCGAAGGCGCCGTTCCTGGTGATGAACGCTGACCTTGTCACCGACATCGATTTCCGCCGTCTGCTGAGTTTTCACGCGGACCAGACTGCAGACGCCACCATGTGTGTGCGCGAATACAAGTTTCAGGTGCCTTACGGTGTTGTCGAGACGCAGGGCAACCGCATCACCCAGCTGACGGAGAAGCCGCAGCACAGCTACTTCGTGAATTCCGGCATCTATGCGCTGGAGCCGGAAGTGCTGGATCTGGTGCCGGACGGGCATTTCTACGACATGACGACGCTGTTTGATGATCTGCTGACCCGGGACGGGCATGGTGTTGTTTTCCCTGTCCACGAATACTGGATCGATATCGGCCAGTTTGATGATCTCGAGCGGGCACGCACCGACTTTTCCAATGTCTTCACGCCGAAGGGCAAACGGGCCTGATGGCACGGCTGGCAACGATCCTGGCACGGGGCGGCTCCAAGGGCGTGCCCGGCAAGAATGTGCGGATGATCGCCGGGAAACCCTTAATTGCACATACAGTGGGCCACGCGCTTGAGGCTGATCTGTTTCATGCGGTGGTTGTTTCGAGTGACGACGATGCCATTCTCCCGGCCGGCAATGCAGCCGGT
>JANQMQ010000522.1 GCA_028279995.1 Candidatus Phaeomarinibacter sp.
TGAGCGCGTCCGACATGGCATCAAGCACAGACGATGACGGCGCCTGCCCGCTTGTTGTCTGCATACCCGCAATGCCGCACATGCCGTCTTGGTATCCTGATTATTACCGCTTTTGCGCCTAGGCGCGGGCTTCTTTTACCTGTCTGAAGACGGAAAGGTAACGGTCTACACACACGGATTGTGAGAATTCTTGAGCCGCACGCCGGGCGCCTGCGGCAATCAATCTACGCGTCAACTCTTTGTCCTGTGCCAAACGTGAAATCGCATCTGCTACTGCGGGCGCATTGTCTCGCGGTACAAGCAATGCGTCTTCCTCACTACGAACAAGCCATTCCGGACCGGTCGCGTTGGCTGTTATGACAGGCGTACCGTGGGCCCAGGCCGCAATAATCACATTGCCGAATGGCTCCACACGCGATGGGAAAACGCAAATATCCGCACTGCGCAGCAGTCGGCCAGGGTCATCCCTCCACCCCAGCCAGCGGACACGAGACGCAATACCGAGATCACCGGCCTGCTTGCGGAGATCAGCCTCCAACGGGCCGGCACCCGCTATCCACAGATATGCCCCAGGGGTCGCCGCAAGGGCATCAAGGGTAACATCAAATGCCTTGGAATCGTGCAGCCGACCCATCGACAGAAGCAGAAGTGCTTCCTCTGGCGTATCGAACTCACTGCGCGGCAAAGCAGGTCGGGGATCCACAGTGGTGAAATTGGGAATGAAATGAACCGCAGACGGATCAAAGCCACCTTCCGTCAGATACCTGACAAGGTCCGGCGTGTTACAGATCTGGGCGTCAAAATCGCGGAAGGACTTCAGATTGTAGTATCCGCCATGGCGGGCGACACGAGCGTAGGAGCCCTTGGGCGTGGCCCGGGCGGCACGCCCCATCCATGACATGACGATGTCCGCGTCCATGTCTCTTGCTGCTGTCCGTATGGCACGCGGTGTCCTGACATCGAACCATCGTGAAAACGGGACATCCGTGTGTGGCACGCCTGCGTCATCAAGCATCCGACCGCGCGCTATATTGGGACGCATGACAGCGCCGGTTGTATGTCCCCCATTCCTGAATGCTATTGCCAGGTCAACAAAGAAGCGTTCGGCACCGCCGACCGCACCGCCGGCAATGGTGTGAAGGATATTCACTGGCCACCGCCCTCAACACTGTCATCAGGCTCCGTGTACCGCTCAGGCTCAAGGGCCGCTTTGAGATATGAGACGATGGGATAAAGTCCCGCAAGAACACCCACAAGGAATCCGTATCCACCTTCGCGGTATCCCTTGCGGCGGACATATGCCTTGTAGAACCGCGACGGGATGCGCCGGATGTTTCGGCGAAGGCTCTCTTTTTCCACTCTCCCCGAAGCGATCAGATCGCGCGCATTGCCGGTCGTATAGCGATCAAATCGCGCGAGCATGTCAGTGATGTTGTCGTCAACGAGATGATCGACACGGGTTGAGAGCATGCCGAGGCGGGTGCCCAGATCCAATGAAGGATGGACGCGCTGTCTGCCCCAGGATTTGGTGCCACGGGCAAACAGGCGCGGTGCGGCACTTGCACCTATGTAAGCACCCCAGCCGTATCGCACTCTTGTCTTGCCGACATAGTTGTCAAACTGGACCAGGTAGTACCCCTCGGGTGAGGTCAGGGTCACCGCACCGATTTCGCGCGCGAGATCAGCGGGCACTCGCTCATCAGCATCGACTTCCAGTATCCAGTCGCCCTTGCAGGCCGCGATACCTGCGTTGCGGCGATCTCCCTCAATGGGCCATTCACCTTCGATGATGGTGTCGGCACCGGCCGCTAGGGCGACTTCCTTCGACTTGTCCATACACCGATCAAGTACAACCACACGTTCATCGGCGAAAGCCAGAGCTTCCAGACAGGCCTTGAGATTGTGGGCTTCATTGTGGGCGACGGTGAGCGTTGAGATGCGCGGCGGTGTGGATTGGGCCAACATCTGAATCTTGGCATCAAGGGCCTGCGCAGCTTCAAAGGCCGCATCCAGTGTAAGGTCGGTCATTTCGCTTTTCGTCGAGCGAAAGTCATAAGCGGGATCGGAAATGATCTCTTCAAAGCTGCGCGGACCACGAATACTGGCGCATCTAGCGCCCCAGGGGCCATATCTTGCTTCCGGGCTTGGCCCAAACAGGCCAAGCGTAGGAAGCCCGACAGCGGCGGCCATGTGCATGGGGCCTGAATCATTGCCGATGTAGAAGTCTGCGCGTTCCAGGCAGGCTGCTGTCAGTGGCAGATCAGTCTTGCCAACGAGGTCGATACGGCGCTCGGGTGGGATGGCTTCAATGACCGGAAGCGCAGCGTCACGTTCAGCCGCCGCCCCGATGATCATCACGCGCGCATCCGGCAGAAAGCCTGATGGTCCTGTGACACGCTCTATGAGTTCAATGAACCTTTCTGTGGGCCAGGCCTTGCCTGCCCAGTTCGCCGTTGGACCAAGGGCCAGAATGGGAGATCCGTCAGGCACGAGTTGCTGCGCTGTAGCCCTTGCCGCTTCACCTGTTGCAAGCCGGGGCGCGGGCGGCGGCGCCAAACCCAGTACCGTCGCGATATGGGGCACACGGTGCAGTTTAGTGTCCTGTCTCAGCACATGGCGGGACTTTGCACGCAGGGCATAGGAGATCAGCGACGCACGGAGATCGATGACCATGTCCCACCGGGTCCCCACCGTCTGCTTCCACAGGGACCACCAATGACCAGCGCGTTTCTTCTTGGTCATTTCGATTATGCGGACAACGCCCGGCTGGTCGCGGAACAGCGTTGCCGTTGCGGGACCACACGCCACAGTGATTTCAGCGTCCGGGTACCTGTCTGCCAGCCACGAGAGTACACCGCTGGACAGAACGGCATCTCCGATGCGGTTATAGGTGACGAAGAGAATTTGCCTCATCTTGGGCGGCTGGCTCGCAAAGGGTGTCTGCTGGCAGGAATTTGGCTCCAAGCCTTATAGGTTGGCACGAGGTGGAAAGCCAATGGTGCTCGCATGCCAGGCGACGAGGAGGTACAAAGGGGAAACATTCACCTTGAAGCCAACTTCTCGCATTCCCACTCTTTTGGGGACTACCCGAGACCAATTGAGCCGCCATTTTCGGCGTATGCAAGTTTAGAAAGCTGAGTTTGTAATGAGTAAGACCTTTCATGCGGCGCTGGATGACCGCGCCGTTATTCGCGCTCACGGTCCTGACATGTACGACCTGCTGCAGCGGCTGGTAACCGGCAACCTGGATCAGGTCACGCCGGAAAAAGCGGTTTACTCCTTGCTGCTAACGCCACAGGGCAAGTTTCTGTTCGATTTTTTCATGGTGCGTGATCCTGATGAGGAAGGTGCGCTCCTGCTGGATTGCGCGAAGTCGCGAGTAGCCGAACTGCAGAAACGCCTGACCATGTACAAGCTTAGGGCGGACGCGGCCTTTGATGATGTAAGCGCCGAGTTCGTTGTTGTTGCGCACTGGGGCGAACAAGCAGCGCCACTTCAAGGCGGTGCATCCTTCATGGATCCAAGAGGCGAGTTTCTGGGCGGTCGCGCCCTCGTCCCGGCAAGCAACCTTGAGAGCTTCTTGTCCCAGGCTGACAGTGAAGAACGAAATGCGGCGGACTATCGCGCGTTTTGCGTCAGCCAAGGTGTGCCAGACGGAGCATTGGACATCGGGGCAGACAAGGCGTTTCCCATTGAAAACAACCTCGACCTTCTGAACGGGATTGATTTCCAGAAGGGGTGCTTCGTGGGGCAGGAAGTTGCCTCGCGCACCCACCGCAAAGGCAAGGCCCGCAAGCGGCTGGTTGTGGCATCCCTTGAGGGAACACCCCCCGAGCCGGGTTCGGACATAACGATTGGCGAAGCAAAAGTAGGCAGCGTCGCCGGCAGCGCGGGCAACAATGTGCTTGCGCTTGTCTTCACCGACAGGGTGGCCAAGGCGCAAAGCACCACTGCCACCGCGGGCGGCAGTACACTGGCTCTGGAAGTGCCTGCATATGCTTCTTTTTCGCTTGAAGGATCATCTGAATGAGCAGGCGAGCACGCCAGAAGGAAGAGCGGTGTGGCTGGTGCGGGGATGATCCAATCTACGTGGCATATCACGACGAAGAATGGGGTGTGCCTGAGTATGATGACCGGGCGCTGTTTGAAAAACTTATTCTTGATGGGTTTCAGGCTGGTCTGGCCTGGATCACGATCCTTCGGAAGAGGGACAATTTCCGCAAAGCGTTCCATGGCTTCAAGCCGGAGAAAATAGCTCGGTACACGGATAAAGACGTGGAACGCCTGCTGGCCAACGAAGGAATCATCCGGCATCGCGGCAAGATTGAAGCGACGATCGGCAATGCACGCGCCTATCTCGACATTATGGACAAGGAACCGGACGGTTTCTCCGGATATCTCTGGGACTATGTCGATGGGACGCCGCTGGTTTCTACGTCACGGAACTGGAAGGACATGCCTGCCTCCACGCCGATGAGTGAGGCCCTGTCGAAGGATCTGAAAAAGCGTGGCTTCAAGTTCTGTGGACCAACGATTGTCTATGCCTTTGCTCAGGCGGTTGGCATGGTGAACGATCACCAGACGACATGCCCCCGCCATGCAGCCTGCCAGGAACTTGTGCGTTAGCAGACCTACCGCCTGTTTCTCACGGGATAACCCACCTGCTCTCGCCCGATGCGTAGTCGAACTGAGCACGGCGATGGCCCTTGCTATCCAGATAAAGCCAGTCCAGCGCTTCGACATGAAACACGATGATGGCGAAGTTTTTCAGGCCTGCTTCCAGCTCGCTATTTGCAACACGCTGTCCATTGTCAGCGAAATCCGGCAGGCCGGAGGTCGGGCCATCATGCTCTGATCCCGGCGCGCCCTGCGCCAGGTAGCAAACCTTGCTGCCTGGGGCTGATGCTACCCACGCCTCGTTGCGCCGGTCGCCGCCCGTGAGGAATTCGGCCTTTGCCGTTACACGGATCTGCACCTTGACGTCGACATCATAGAAAAGGAGCTGGACACGCGATTCGGCTGCCAGTTGCCTTGCTTTGGGCGCTCTTTGGTCCGTGTTCCCGCGCAGAATGCGTGTTTCCCGGTCCGCTTCGCGCATGACGATCGTACGGGCCTGCGGTGCCCCATCTTCATCGACCGTGGCCAACACCGGTGTGTGAAAAGGCTGTTTGAATGACTTTGCACCGTTTTCCAACAGGTCCCATGCCATGGTTTCCGCTGCGTCAAGCTGGAAATAGTGCGCTGGCATGCCATCTGGCCGGATTGGTCTATCGGCAACATTGGTTTCTGAAATCGTCGTGTCGGTCACAGAGTTTCCTTGTCTGACTGCGCCTTGCATCTGGGACAAAAACGGTTCTTCACCATTCTGTGTCGGTTCCACTGGTGCGGCGTGCGCCGTTCCCCTAAATTATCTCATTAATCGGCGGCGGCTACCGTATCCCAATCACGGAAAACCGACGTCGGAGACAATAAATCCGTCAAAAACGCGCTTTGGACCCCTGCTGTATGGGTCTGCGCGAGACAAACTCAGGTGGTAGGGTTGACCAAAGTCGTCATCAGCGGAACAGGCGTTTTCACGCCAGAAGACACAATCACAAACGAAGAGCTTGTTGAAGCCTTCAACGCTTACGTGGCGAAGTTCAACGAGGACAACAAGGACGCGATTGAGCGTGGCGAAGTAGAAGCGCTGACCGAGTCCAGCGTTCCTTTCATCGAAAAAGCGTCTGGCATCCATCGGCGTCACGTGATGAACAAGTCGGGCATTCTGGACCCGGACATTATGATGCCGCGTCTGCCGCAGCGCTCCAATGAAGAGCCCTCCATTTTGGCCGAAATGGCAGTTACCGCGGCAAGGGATGCGATGAAGCAGGCCGGCAAGACCGCGGCCGACATTGATGCCGTGATCGTTGCCTGCTCCAACCTTGAACGTGCCTACCCGGCCATTGCGATTGAGGTTCAGGATCTTCTGGGCATCGACGGGTTCGCCTTCGACATGAATGTCGCCTGTTCGTCCGCCACTTTCGGCATCCAGCAGGGATACGACATGGTGCGATCCGGTTCCGCCAAGTGCGTGCTGGTGACCGATCCGGAAATCTGCACCGGCCACCTGAACTTCCGCGACCGGGACAGTCACTTTATTTTTGGCGATGTGGCGACCGCCATCATTCTTGAAGCCAAGGACACGGCGACCGCAGAACACCCTTTCGAGATCATCGGGACCCGTCTCAAGACCGAGTTCTCCAACAATATCCGGAACAATTTCGGCTTCCTCAATCGTGCGACGCCTGAAGGCGTCGGTGCAAAGGACAAGCTGTTTGTTCAGGAAGGGCGGAAGGTGTTCAAGGAAGTGGTGCCGATGGTGTCACAGATGATCCTTGAGCACATGGCGGAAGAAAACATCGGCAACAACAGTCTCAAGCGCATGTGGCTGCATCAGGCCAACGCCAACATGAATGACCTGATCGGCAAGAAAGTCATGGGCCGTCCACCATCCGAGGCTGAACAACCCAATATCCTGAAGGAATATGCGAACACCAGTTCCGCAGGTTCTATCATCGCTTTCAATCAATACAGCGAAGACCTGGAACCGGGCGACGTTGGAGTGATCTGCTCGTTTGGTGCGGGCTATTCAGCAGGAAGTGTGCTGGTACGGCGGGTCTAGCAGACAACCCACCTGCCCCACAAAAAAGGCCCCGGCAAATGCCGGGGCCTTTGTCTTTTCAGTCGGCGACCGCTCTACGGATAGGGACGTACCGCCATGACTTTGAAGGTATGCATCTCGCCATCGCTTTCCGTGATGGATACATACTCGCCTTCAGCCAGCTTGTGACGGTCCAGCTTGAACAGAAGCTCATCGTCCTCATCATCGCTGGCGTCATAGTCAAACTTCCAACCCTTGCCCACGTGCCGCAGGTGGCCGCGCAGATCGTCTTCGTCTACCCAGAAGCGATGAACGGTACAGTCGTCCTTGTGGTTCTTCCATGCCTCGGGATCAAGCTGCATGTCGCCATCAAGGGGAACCACAAACTCATATCCACATTCTGAAGAGCCGGAGGGGTATTGCTCGGATCGCGCAACGTTGAGATGCACACGATAAAGCGCCATGAATTTCCATCCTTTGTCATTGGAAGGTAGGGCAGGTATCCCTGCGGAAGATTAGTGAGCCATCAAAACCGGGATGGTCGCGTGAGACCGGATATGGCGGGTTACGCCGCCAAGCACAAGCTCACGCAGACGCGAGTGGCTGTACCCCCCCATCACCAGAAGATCAGATTTGAGAATTGCCGCTTCTTCCAGCAGCACTTCGCCCGTGTTGCGATTGTCTTCCGGTACGAGATGTATATCTGCGGTAATGCCGTGAAGCGTCATGTACTCTGCCAAGGCCCGCGCTCCGGGCGCATCGCTGATGCCATCTTCGTCAACACAGACAATAGTGACTTTGTCGGCACCTGTGAGAAACGGCATGGCGGCCGTGACTGCATTCGCTGCCTCGCCGCTTTCGTCCCATCCGATAGCAACACTTGACCCAACGCTCGTGGTGGCCTGCGCAGGTGCAAGAAGCACTGGGCGGCCTTCTGCCAGCATGCAGGTCTCAAGCGCATTCGGCCCGGAGGTCTGGTCACGGGCCGACGCGTCCGCCACGATTACGAGATCAGCCAGACGGCTTTCCGCTGCAATGACCTCCGCAGCCCGGCCAGCCTTGACCCGAACGCGCGCTGTTGCAGCACCAGGTTTTGTTTCATCTGTGAGCGCCAAGCCTGCCTCTTCAGCAGCGGCAGCAGCTGAAGCCCGGCATTGTGCCTCAGATTCATCAGCGGCTTTCCGGGCTGTGTCGATTATGTCTTCAACGACGGGTCCCGAGATACCTTCGCCCAGATAGGGGAGTGCATCAGTCGGGTTGGGGCGGACAAAAAGGATGTCCGCCTGTGCGCCAAACCGCTTTGTCAGGACCAGGCCGGTATTGAGTGCAGCCATGTCGGACGGTGAGCCGTAAAGTGGGCATAGAATTCGTTTGATGGACATGTCAAATCCGTTTCGCTGCTGGTTCAAATGCGGTTGTTAAAGATGCAAAGCAGCACTGTATCAAATGTGCGGCTGGAGCGGCAGGGCGAGCCATGATTTGGGTCAACTTCTAAACCAGCCCCACCTGTTCTGACTGCGACAAAGTAGCATCGACAATCTGACCCGAAGCCTCTACTCGTTGCGCTCGTGGCGACACGTAAAGCCGATAGCCAGCAGCTCATAAGCGGAGATACCCCCTGCCCTCCAAAACCACTTCCCGGACACCCCGCGCCTGGCAGCGCATGCTCAGCGGGCGCAGGCTGGATCTCCTCAATCCATCCGCGCTGGACGTCGAGATCGAAGATATCGCCCACGGGCTTGCCCGGGTTGCCCGTTGGAACGGACAAACGACGGGCGATCATGCCTATAGCGTTGCTCAGCACTCCCTGCTCGTAACCGACCTTGCCCAGGCGTTTGCACCGGACTGGGATCAAAAAAAGCTGCTGGCGGCTCTTCTCCATGACGCGCCTGAATATGTCATCGGTGACATGATCAGTCCCTTCAAGGCAGCCCTTGGGGTCGACTACAGGGATTTCGAAGGACGGCTTGAAGCAGCAATTCATGTGCGGTTCGGCATTCCGGTCGAAACGCCGAAACATGTGGAGCGAACGATAAAACGGGCGGATCGTGTCTCTGCCTATCTGGAGGCAATTGAACTGGCCGGGTTCGAGCCGGGGGAGGCCGCAAAGATCTTCGGGCGGCCGCGAATGACGCCTGCACAATCACGAGCAGCCCGACGATGGATCAGGCCGATGTCCGCCAGTGACGCACAAGCGGCATATCTGAAAAGGTTCGCAACACTGGCGGCGACATAGCGGCTATAAATTGCCTTTCAGAACCAGCACCTACATAATGCTGAGATTGAGCAAAAGGGGCCTGGGCCCATGTCACCGACAGCTGCGGGACAGGTATTGGATGGCATATCTGCCTGATTGAAAGGATCGCGGAATGAGTGCGGCTGCCAGGGCCAAAAAAGCATCGCGCCCGGCATCATTCGACGATACGTCGACAGCTGTTGTGGTCGGGCTCAATGCGGCAATTGTGACGGTTGCCGACCAGGAACCCAGAACACTTATTGTCCGCGCTGTCGGGCAGGACGTCCGCCATCATTCAGACAGTTGGGATGCACTGCCTTTTGGGCCGTTTGATCCGCTGGCACACAGGACCATGGCAACTGGCCTTCATGCATGGGTTCAAGAGCAGACTGGGCTCGATCTCGGCTATGTGGAGCAGCTCTACACTTTCGGGGATCGCGGCCGCAACAGGCTGCCGGATGATACAGGGCCACACATCATATCGGTGGGGTATCTGGCGCTGGTCAGTGCAGATGATCTCGGCGAAGACGGTGCTGCTCCCGAAAGCGGCTGGCGTGGCTGGTACAGCTACTTTCCCTGGGAAGACTGGCGACAGGCGCGTCCGCGCATCATCGACGTCTCTATTGCTCCCCTTGTCAGCGAGTGGGCTGAAAGTGCTGATACGCCTGTTATGGCAGCACAAAGGATGCAGCGTCTAAATCTGTGCTTTGGATTGGGTGGTGTTTCCTGGGACGAGGAAAAAGTGCTCGAACGTTTCGAGTTGCTGTATGAGGCAGGTCTGGTCGACGAAGCTGCCCGCGATGGGCGCCGCAACGCGCGGCGCAAACTTGATGCCGCCGAGGGTGAACAGGATGTACCTCCACTTGGGGACCCCATGCAGCACGACCACCGGCGTATTCTCGCAACAGCGATGGGTCGGCTGCGGGCGAAGCTCAAATACCGTCCGGTGGTCTTTGAGTTGATCATGGAAGAATTCACGCTCACCGAACTGCAACGGACCGTTGAAGCAGTGATGGGCGTCAAACTCCACAAGCAGAATTTCAGGCGGCTTGTGGAGAATGCGGGACTCGTCGAACGCACGGGCCGCATGAGCACCAATACTGGCGGGCGCCCTGCTGAGCAATTCCGGTTCCGCCGCGAGGTGGTTACGGAAAGTGCTGCTCCGGGAGTACGGGTGGCTGCGCCGCGCCGAAGCACCCAAAGCACCACCGCGGGCTAGGCGTTATTCCGTCTTGCCGGGTTTTCATGAGATGACTGTTTCGGCAAGACGGCTGCATTCGCGAAGGCCTTCAATACCGCTTTTGTCCTGAGGTGACCGAAGAATGCCATCATGCGGTTGATGGCTTCAAGCGCCATATCCGCAGCATCCTCAATTTGCACCTTCCCCTCGATGGCCTCGAGAAAGTTTCTGACCTCGGTCTGACCGAGCTCGTTTGCGCCGGACACATAGAACTCTAGCAGATCTGTGTTGAAGCCGTTTGCTTCCGTAAATCCGGCTGCACGCATTTCACCCCAGATCGCGACAATTTCCGCATCAGTCCGGCTCAGCATCGTCTGCTCCTCGCGATGCTCAACTTTGACGGCACCAATCTTTTCAAAGCCGATAGCATCCACCTCCGCGTCCGGATTGCGGGACAGGATCGACGCAATGGGGACCAAGGCATCGAAACGATCCAGGCGTGCGGCCACCAACTGTTCCAGATGGGTGAAAGCACCAATGCCAATAGAGGCATCGGTAAGTTCACCGGACAGAGCCCGCCTGATCTGGGGAATGGTCAGGCCTTCTTCCTTATGCAGGCGTCGGATCAGCCGGATGCCGTCGACATGCGCCTGCTCATAGTCCGCCACATTGGGTTTTGACCGCTTGGGCTCGGGCAACAATCCGTGACGCAGATACACCCTGATTGTTTCCCGGTTCACTCCGGTGGCCTGTTCCAGATCACGCATTTTCATATGCACTGGATAGCCCAACAATGCGTATATACATAACGCATTTTTACGTATAGTATATACGTAAAAATGCGGAGCGGGAGAGATGACATGAGCCAAGCATCAAAGAACACAGCTGAAGATCTTGCGGAACTGGTGGCACCCGTATTCAACCCCGCAAGTTTTTCAAGGCGCGAAAACGTGGACGCCATCTTTTCTACCCTGCGCCGGGATCACCCGCTCGCATGCGTCGAGGTGCCAGGATACGACCCTCACTGGATTGTCACGAAGTATGCCGACGTAAAGGAGATCACCCGCCAAGACGCCCTGTTTCATTCCGGTGACCGGCCCAAGATTCTTCACAGCCAGGCTGGCGAAGCACTCGCGCGCTCCTATACGGGCGGCTCGCCCAACCTCTTCCAGTCGCTTGTGCAACTCGACCCACCGGAGCACACCGCCTACCGAAATGTCCTGCAGGGTAAGTTCATGCCCGGCAGCATCGCGAAGATGAAGGAGGGTGTGGCGCAAACGGCGGAGGAGTTCGTGTCGCACATGGCATCAATGGCGCCCGAGTGTGACTTTGCGGACGACGTTGCCATGAACTATCCACTGCAGGTGGTTCTGGACATTGTCGGTGTGCCACGGGAGCATCACCCCAAGATGCTGCAGCTGACCCAGTGGCTCTTTTCTTACGCGGACCCTGATCTGAAACGCCCCGGCTCAGATGTGACGGACCCGGAGGAAATCATCAAGACCTGGAACATCGTGTTCACACAGTTCCATGACTTCTTCATGCCGCTGGTCGAAGCACGCCGTTCAGAGCCCAGATCTGATATTGCCTCCCTGATCGCGAACGCCAGAATCGAAGGCGAAAGTATGGAGGAGCGGAAGATGATCTCCTATTTCGCGATACTGGCCACTGCAGGCCACGATACCACGTCAGCAACAACGGCATTGGGCATGCAGATGCTGGCAGAAAATCCGGACATGCTCGAACGGCTAAAGGACAACCCGGATTTGATTCCGAGCTTTGTCGAAGAATGCATTCGTTGGGGGTCGCCGGTTCAGCACTTCATTCGGTCCGCAACACAAGACTACACGCTGCGGGACCAGATGATCCGCAAAGGTGACCTCCTCTACATTTCATATCTTTCAGCGAACAGGGATGAAGAAGAGTTCGAAGACCCTTTCACCTTCAAACTCGACAGGGCACCCAACCGCCACGTGGGGTTTGGCTTCGGCGGCCATGTCTGTCTTGGTCAGCATCTTGCCCGCCTGGAGATACGCACATTCTGGCATACGCTTCTGCCACGCCTAAAGCACGTTGAGCTCACAGGGCCTGTAAAGCTAACCGAGTCAGAGTTCGTATGTGGACCGAAGTCGGTCCCTATCCGTTTTGTGATGACGTAGCCGGACGGTGCACGACCTGCCGCCGCATGACGATCACTGCAACAAACAGAAAGCAGGCGATGCCAACAGCGGCGGGGAAAAGCACTGTCGTCCAGGAGTAGTTTTCGAGCGCGATGACCACGAAGCCGTTACGCACGGCACCCAATGCAAAGAACTGAGCGTTCTCCTCATACGGCAATGACCATGATTTTCTGACCGAGGGGCCAAAACCCAGAAGGTCGACGATGGTCAGCACAAGGACGGCTAAGAGCGGGTTCGACGTGGCAAACCAAAGCGGCAATGCGCTTAGCGCCAGGACAAGAAATACCCAGTCCATGGGTACGATGCTTTTGTCCGCGGATCGCGTAAGGGCCAGAGCGGCAACCAGAAAGGTGATGACGCCGGAAATGCCGATTGGCCAGGCCCCGATGCCCGCTCCATCCGACAATTGCGCGAAGAAGACAATGACAGTGCCGGCTGCCCAGATCATCCATGAGAAGACATGCGGGCGCACTTCATCGCGCAGTATCGAGCGGATGTAGATGTAGAAAAGAGCAAAGGTCAGCACCAAAGCCAAAGCGCCGAAGATTGCCTTGATGGTGGGAATGTCCTCCATCGTTGGAGGAAAGCACAAACGTGGCTTCAATGAGCATGGCTAAAACCGGGAACCCCCAATGCATCGGACCTCCGGCGCACCCTTGACGCCGGCCCGTTCCGTGCCATTTACTCTACTTGACAGGACTAATGCTCAATTGTAGCATTAGTCTGAAATTATTGGAGCGGAGTTGTGTCCGCCTTTTTTGCGGCCCTCTATATGCTCTAAATGAGCATAAGCCGCTTACCAGCCCCAAGGGAGGCCTGGCCATGACGATTGTGTATGAACGCAGTGCGTATGACGTCAGCGCAAATGACGGCATCAAGAACGCCAAGGCGAAAAAGCCTGTCGCAAAGAAGCCTGTTCCTGAGATCGACGTGCCGGAATACACCCCCGGGCTCGCCAAGGAAATGGCACCGATGTATGCGCGCCTGTCAAAGGTCATCCCCTCCGTGGAATGGCCCTTCTTTGCGCCGTACATCCATGAGATCAACCGGCTAAAAAAGCAGAAGAATGCGGTGATCCTTGCGCACAACTACATGACGCCGGAGATCTTCCATGGGGTCGCAGACATTGCGGGCGACAGCCTGCAGTTGGCCATTGAAGCCACGAAGGTCGAAGAGCAGGTCATCGTCCAGTGCGGCGTGCACTTCATGGCCGAGACCTCCAAGCTGCTGAATCCGGAAAAGACTGTCATCATTCCTGACGAGATGGCCGGCTGCTCGCTGGCGTCGTCAATCACGGGGGCGGACGTGCGCGCCATGCGCGAGGCCTATCCCGGTGTGCCGGTGGTGACCTATGTGAATACGTCCGCTGAAGTAAAGGCTGAGACAGACATCTGCTGCACATCCTCCAATGCGCTCAAAGTCGTTGAGAGCCTCAACGCGCCGCGCGTCATGTGCATTCCTGACGAGTATCTTGCCCGCAATGTGCAGAAGGATACGGATGTCGAGATCATTACCTACAAGGGCTCCTGCGAAGTGCATGAGCGCTTTACGCCGGAAGAGCTGCGCGAGTACCGCGAAAATGATCCAGGCATCAAGATCATTGCGCACCCTGAATGCCCGCCGAATGTTCTGGACGAGGCTGACTTCTCCGGGTCCACATCTGCGATGATCAACTGGGTCAAGGACAACCAGCCCAGCAAAGTGATGATGGTGACCGAGTGCTCCATGTCGGACAATGTGGCAGTGGAAAATCCCAACGTGGATTTCATCCGTCCGTGCAATCTGTGTCCTCACATGAAACGGATCACATTGCCGAAGATTCTGGCCTCCCTGCACTCCATGCAGGACGAGGTCCTGGTTGACCCGGCGATTGCCGAGCGCGCCCGGCTGCCGATTGAACGCATGATCGCGCTCAACAACTAGCCCGAGCCAAACCGCGGAAGGCCTTGAAGCCAATGGCGCAGGCCACCTCCAGCAATCGTGAACATCTAGCCGGCGACGCGCTCGTCGCCGGGGCGGGCCTTGCCGGCCTATTCACGGCCTTGAAGCTCGCAGATGCGGGATGTCAGGTAACAGTCCTGGCAGGTATCCCCCGCAAGGGTGGAGCAACATCCACATGGGCACAGGGTGGGATTGCCGCAGCGCTTGGGCCGGACGACTCGGTTGACCTGCATGTGGCAGACACGCTTGCGGCCGGCGACGGCCTGGTGGATGAAGCCGCTGCCCGTGCTCTGGCCGAAGACGCGCCTGCCCGCATCGCCGACCTTGAGGCGCTGGGCGTCGCATTCGACAGAAATGCTGACGGGTCGTTTTCTCTTGGCCGTGAAGGTGCCCATTCGCGCAACCGTATTGCACATGTGGGCGGTGACAGCGCCGGTGCGGCCATCATGGCAGCGCTGGGCAAAGCAGCATCTAGCCATGAAAACATTCACATCCTGTCTGGCTGGCATGCTGCAGACCTGTTCGTGGAACGCGGCGTTGTATCCGGCCTGGTGACGCGTGGAGGTGTGGCCCCGGATGCACCAACTCTCATTTTTCGGGCTGATGCCACGGTACTGGCAACCGGCGGCGTCGGAGCACTCTATGCAGTGACCACAAATCCGACCGGCTCTCGCGGGCATGGGCTCGGATTGGCGGCACGGGCCGGAGCGCTGGTGAGCGATGTGGAGTTTGTCCAGTTTCATCCAACTGCCATTGCCTGTGCGGAAGACCCCGCCCCGCTCGCAACGGAAGCCCTGCGGGGAGAAGGAGCAACGCTTCTCAAAGCAGATGGATCACGCCTCATGGAAGGCGTTCACCGGGACCTGGAACTTGCCCCACGTGACATAGTGGCGCGAGAGATTGCGACAGAGATCGCGCGCGGTAGGACGGTACTGCTTGATTGCCGGGAAGCTGTCGGCGACCGGTTCGCCGAGAGATTTCCATCTGTATACGCTGCTTGCCAACGCAACGGGATTGACCCGGTGGCAGGTACGATCCCGGTCGCACCCGCTGCCCACTATCACATGGGTGGGGTTGTAAGTGACCTTGCCGGTGCAGCGAGCATGCCGGGACTCTATGTATGTGGTGAAGTCGCTCGCACCGGGGCACATGGAGCAAACCGGCTTGCCTCCAATTCCCTTCTCGAATCCATCGTGTTCGGCGCACGTATCGCAGATGCCATTGCCGTCAACAGCACATCCACACGCCCACCAAAAAACGCGCCCTCAGGTGGAGCTGCACCCACAGGTCCGGATCCCCATGCGGAACAGATCAAAGCCCTGCGCGACAGCATGAGCCGGAATGTCGGGGTGGCCCGCGACGCCTCCTCCCTGGAAGAGACACTTTCGCTGATACGCGGACTGGAGGCTCAGGCGCTGCCACAGGCAAGCGGCTACAACAACATGTTGGCCGCTGCACACCTCATTGTTGCAGCTGCCTACCGCCGTCAAGAGAGCCGGGGCGGTCACAGCCGCCTTGACTATCCTCAGACGGATGAACGACTTGCACGCCCCACTCCCCTTACACTGACGGAGGCACTTTTGACCTGCGCTGCACCCGTCACAAAAACGGCCTGAGTTCATGACCAACATCAATCTGCCCCCCATGCCCCGCCTCATTGTCGAGCGCGCCGTACGCAACGCACTCGAAGAGGATCTTGGCCGTGCGGGCGACATCACCACTGACTATGTGGTGCCGGCAGAAACGCGCGCGCAGGCCCGCATTGCCGCCAGAGCCTCAGGTGTGGTGTCCGGACTTGATGCGGCGCGTGCAGCATTCCGGATGGTTGATCCAGAGCTCATGATCGGCATTGAGCGGCGCGACGGTGATGCCATAAAGCCGGGGGATGCGATCTGTCATCTGGACGGCAAGGCGCGTTCCATTCTGACCGGTGAAAGGGTGGCGCTGAACTTCCTTGGACACATGTCCGGCATTGCGACGGCGGCCCATGGCATGGCAACAATCATCGCACATACCAATGCCAAAGTGACCTGCACCCGCAAGACGA
>JANQMQ010000540.1 GCA_028279995.1 Candidatus Phaeomarinibacter sp.
ATCGGTCAGCACCAGGGGCTACAGGTCGGGATCCGGGAAATAGCGATAGTCATGCGCTTCTTCCTTGGACCGCATGGAGCGCGTTTCGCCGGTGCGCGGATCAAACAGCCGCGTCTCCTGCTGCACTTCCCCGCCGTCTTCAATCAGGTCGATTTGGCGTCCGACTTCATACTCAACAGCCTGACCAACAAACCGGAACGAGTTTACATTCTTAATCTCGGCACGGGTGCCCAGTTCTTCGCCAGGCCGGCGTACAGAGACGTTGATGTCCCCGCGCATTGAGCCCTGCTCCATATTCCCGTCACACGTTCCCAGATACCGCACAATCGTCCGCAGCTTCTTGAGGAAGGCCTGTGCCTCTTCCGCAGACCGCATGTCCGGCTTGGACACGATCTCCATCAACGCCACACCGGATCGGTTGAGGTCAACGAACGACAATGCCGGGTCCTGGTCATGAACGCTCTTGCCCGCATCCTGCTCCAGATGCAGCCGTTCGATGCCGACGGTCCGCTGTGACCCGTCCGCAAGATCAAGCACGATCTCGCCCTCGCCGACGATGGGCAATTCAAACTGTGAAATCTGGTAGCCCTGCGGCAGGTCCGGATAGAAATAGTTCTTCCGGGCAAAGACAGACCGTTTGTTGATGGCCGAGTTCAGACCAAGCCCCGTGCGTACTGCCTGTTCGACGCAGTATTCATTGAGCACCGGCAGCATGCCCGGCATGGCGGCATCCACCAGGCTCACCTGACTGTTGGGTTCCGCGCCAAACTCCGTGGCCGCGCCGGAAAAGAGCTTTGAATTGGACGCCACCTGCGCATGGCACTCAATGCCGATGATGACTTCCCAGGGGCCCGTCGCCCCCTCAACCAGTTTTGCTTCTGCTTCCGCCATTACGACCTCCACCACGGGCTGGGCTTGCCACTAAAGCCCGCGGCCTGCTCCAGCGCATATCCGCCGCGCAGGACTGTTTCTTCGTCAAATGCTTTACCGATCAATTGCAATCCCAGCGGCAGCCCGTTGGCAGACATGCCCGCCGGCACTGAGATACCCGGTAGACCCGCCAGGCTGGCAGGTACGGTGAACACATCATTGAGATACATGCTCAGCGGATCATCCGTCTTGGAACCGATACCAAAGGCAGGTTCCGGAGCCGTTGGCGTCAGGATCAGGTCGACGTCTGTAAAGGCATCGGCAAAATCCTGAGCAATCAGTGTCCGGACTTTTTGCGCCTGCAGATAATAGGCATCATAGTACCCAGCTGACAGCACATAGGTGCCGATCAGAATACGGCGCTTTACTTCCGCACCAAACCCTTCAGCACGGGTGTTTTCATACATGCCGGTAATATCATCGCCCGGCACCCGGAGCCCGTACCGTACACCATCATAGCGGGCGAGATTTGAAGAGGCTTCCGCAGGCGCCACAATGTAGTAGGTCGGCAACGCGTATTTTGTGCGCTTCAGGCTCACGGTCTTGACCTCAGCACCCTGTGTCTTGAGCCATTCAATGCCCTGATGCCAGAGGTCTTCGATCTCCTTCGGCATCCCGTCAACACGGTACTCTTCAGGCACACCAACCGTCAGGCCTTTGACGCCCCCTTCAAGAGAGGCCTCATAGTCCGGTACCGGCGTATCGATGCTGGTCGAGTCTTTCGGATCGTGCCCAGCCATCGCGCCCAGCATGATCGCCGCGTCGCGAACCGTGCGTGTCATGGGACCCGCCTGATCCAGAGAGGAGGCAAAGGCGATCGTGCCCCAGCGCGAGCAGCGTCCGTAGGTAGGCTTCATCCCCACGGTGCCCGTCAATGCCGCTGGCTGGCGGATGGACCCGCCCGTATCTGTCCCGGTCGCCCCGGCGCACAGATTTGCGGCAACAGCTGCAGCTGAACCGCCAGAGGAACCGCCGGGCACCAACCCGTCCGTCGCCCCATCGATAGTCCAGGGATTGCGGACTGGCCCGTAGTAAGAGGTCTCGTTGGAGGACCCCATGGCGAACTCATCAAGGTTCGTCTTGCCCAGCAGAACAGCGCCCTGCCCCCAAAGATTGGCCGTCACCGTGCTTTCATAAGGCGGTGTGAAACCATCCAGAATATGGCTTGCCGCCGTGGTCAAAACACCCTCGGTGCAGAACAGGTCCTTGATCGCCAATGGGATGCCCTCGAGCGCACCAACCTCGCCCGCCTTGCGTCGTGCATCGGACTCCTTGGCCATCTCAATCGCTTTACCCGGCAGAACTGTGATGAAGGCATTCAGCGCCTTTGCGGCATCAATCGCCTCCAGGTAAGCGCTCGTCAGTTCCTCGGAAGAACACTCACCCTTGGCCAGCGCATCGCGGGCACCCGCAATATCCAGATCGGTAAGCTGGCTCATTCCACCACCTTCGGCACCGTAAAGTGCCCCTCACGCGCGTCCGGTGCATTGTGCAGAACTGCGGCTTCCTTCTGACCATCGGTGATGGCATCGGTGCGCAGCGGCGCTGTGATATCGGCAACAGAGGTCATCGGCATGACCCCGTCCGTATCCACTTCGCCAAGCTGCTCCACCCAGTCCAGTATCTGGTTCAATTCGCCCACCAGCGGGGGCACTTCTTCGTCCTTGATAGCGATCCGTGCGAGGGTCGCAATCTTCCGGACTGTAGCCGCATCGACTGACATAAAACTTGGTTTCCAACTGCTTGTGATCCGGCACCCGCCAACCGCTTACGGAAGACATGCCGACTCATCTCAAGGGATCCTGAAAAGGAGTAAGAGTGGCGCGGAACATAGCCGTAACGTACAAGACCCTTCAACCTTAAGCCGCACCTTGCTGTCGGCGGCTTTCTGCCCTCTGACAGCCAATCTGGACCGTTCCTGCAAGTGATCACTGAAGACGCAGTCGAATTTTCAGCCGCCCTGCCCGAAACCGGCGGGCTTCTGGGGCTGGATCTGGGCACCAAGACCATTGGCGTGGCCACCAGCGACCCCGACCGTCGGATCGCTTCCCCGGTCAAAACACTCAAGCGGGGCAAGTTTTCCGCAGGCCTGGCTGAGCTGCGCGATCTCATCGATGAGCGTCAGACGGCCGGTCTGGTCCTCGGACTGCCTATCAACATGGACGGCACGTCAGGCCCGCGCGCCCAATCCAGCCGCACCTTCGGGCGAAATCTGGCGCGGGAACTCTCACTGCCTATCCTCCTGTGGGACGAGCGGCTTTCCACGGCTGCCATGGAGCGCGAACTTATCAGCCTCGACACCTCCCGAAAGCGGCGAGCTGAGGTGATCGACGCAATGGCAGCGAATTTCATTCTTCAGGGGACTTTGGACCGACTATTGGCGATTGATTGACAGGCCTGAGCGAGAACACCACGCGGGCCTTTGCGGCCAACCGCCCATCCGGCAAGAGATAGTCGACCTCAGTATGCAGTAGCCTGGAAGACTTGTTGGTGACCCGCCCGGTCAAGGTCACAGGCCCCTCGCTGATGGGTCGAAAGTAATCCAGTTCAAGCTGCGTCGTCCGAAGAACTTCCTCGTTGGACATGACCGTCATCGCAGCAAAGTTCCCGACCTGATCGGCCAGCACGCCGTAGTAACCACCAAACAGAAAACCCTCGGGGTTGAGCAACTCTGGATCAAGCTCCCAGACCTTGCGCACCTGACCCGGTTCCCAGCTTTCCAGAGCGCCCAGCGACAGCCGGCGCACGACCGGAGGAAGATATGCGTCCTTTGAGGTCAGGACCGACAATCGGTCCCGCCAATGGGTCTCGCCAATCATGTCCGCCTGACTCGTCGCGCCCATGAATATCTCCTATTAGTGAAATGCACGTGTCACTTGGATCCCAAAAGAGGGCCAAAGTTGGGCTCGTAAGCAATTCTGCTTACCCACCCCGGCGCAATGCCCCACAGTCGCACCATGATAGAAATCATCTACGCCCTCATTCCGGTCTTCCTGGTCATCGCACTGGGCGCCTATGTCCGGCGCATCGGCTTTCCGGGCGAGGATTTTTGGCAGCCGCTGGATCGCGTGACCTACTTCATCCTGTTTCCGGCGCTTCTAGTGCACTCGCTCGTGGCGGCAGACTTTTCAAACATTCCCGTACCCAATATGGCGGCAGCCCTGTTTGCCGGCCTCATCACGATGTCAGCCATCCTGATTGGCCTGCGCCCTGTCATATCGGGGCCCATGGGACAAAGCGGCCCCGCCTTCACAAGCATCTTCCAGGGAGCAACGCGTTGGAACAGCTTTGTGGCGCTGGCAGGCAGCTTTGCCCTTTTTGGCACTGAGGGTCTCGCCCTGGCCGCGGTCGGCATTGGCGTTTTGGTTCCCACAGTGAATGTGCTCTGCGTATTCATTCTCATGCGGTATGCCGGAGATGACCCCGCTAGCTTCAAGCTCCTGGCCCGTCTCCTTGTCAGGAACCCGCTGGTGATCGCCTGTGCCGTCGGCATTTTTCTCAATGCAAGCGGCATTGGCCTGTGGGCACCCATCTTGAGCGGCGTTGATATTCTGGGGCGCGCAGCCCTGGCCCTTGGTCTACTGGCCGTTGGCGGTGGTCTTGATCTGTCGAGACTGGCCGAACAGCGGACTCCCATCGTGTTCACAACGGCCCTCAGACTCGTTGCCATGCCGCTGCTCATGGCGGGTTGGTGCTGGGTTTTTGACGTCGATGGGGTGGCCCGGATGGTCGCCATCCTGTGTGGCGCGGTCCCCGGCGCGACGGCATCCTATGTGCTTGCCCGCCAGCTCGGCGGCGACGCACCGCTTATGGCCAGCCTGATAACAGCATCCACCCTCGCTGCAATGGTAACCATGCCGGCCATGATCTGGCTGCTGGGTTGATATCCCTCCGCGTGAAACTTGCGGTTTGCTAAAGCAAACCCTATAAACTCCGCTTTCGATGAACGCGCTCCCAGATCGAAACCAAGACCGCCCAGAGGCGACCTTTCCCCACCGTCATTTGCTGGGGATACAGGGCCTGTCTTTTCAGGACATAAACACCCTTCTTGATCTGGCTGACAGCTATGTCGACCAGAACCGGCAGGTCGACAAGAAGTCCTCAAGCCTGCGCGGTCGCACGCAAATCAACCTGTTCTTTGAAGCCTCGACCCGTACTCAGAGCTCTTTCGAGCTGGCTGGCAAACGGTTGGGCGCAGACGTCATGAACATGTCCGTGTCGACATCTGCCATCAAAAAAGGCGAGTCGCTGATCGACACGGCCATGACGCTGAATGCCATGCGCCCGGACCTGCTGGTCGTCCGCCATCCGGACTCGGGCGCCGTCGCGCTGTTGTCGCAAAAGGTTGGCTGCGGCGTTGTGAACGCGGGTGACGGCACCCATGAGCACCCAACCCAGGCGCTGCTCGACGCCCTGACCATCCGCAGGCGTCTTGGTCGTA
>JANQMQ010000543.1 GCA_028279995.1 Candidatus Phaeomarinibacter sp.
GCGCGGGCGGCAATTGTTCGACAGCATTCAGCCGGAAACGGATGATGTGTATGACGTGACTGTAGAGCCGTGTATGGCACCCAAGGGCGCCTGGGTGCGTCCGAAGGACCAGCGCAGCAATGTCACGCTGCTGTACCTGCATGGGGGTGGTTACACATTTCATGGTGGGGTGAGTGCGCGATACGCGGCCATGCTTGCGCATCACACGGGTGCCACGGTTTTTGCGCCTGACTATCGCCTGACGCCGGAGCACGCGCACCCTGCTCAGGCAGAGGACGCGCTGGCGGCGTGGTCGTTCGTGACCCGGAAAGTTGCTCCCAAGGATGTGGTGGTGATTGGTGACAGTGCCGGCGGGCATATGTCCTTGATGCTGCTGCAGACACTGAAGGCGCAGGGGCTCGAACAACCGGCCCTGTGCATCGGGCTATGTCCGTGGACGGATATTGGTGAGCGTGGCGCGAGCATGCGCGACAATGACCAGTACGATCTCGTGCAGGGGTGGATGGCTGTGCAGTTCGGCAATTGGCTGGACCCGGAGGGCAGATATGGACGCGAGGCGTTGTCGCCGATCTATCAGGATTTCTCAGGCCTGGCGCCGATCTATGTGCAGGCAGGCGGGCGCGAGGTATTGCGGGACATGATTGTCGAGTTTGCCGAGGTGCAAAAGAAGAAGGGCGCGGACATCGCCATCGAAGTCTGGCCCGACATGCCGCACAATTTTCAGGCGTATGACAGTCTCAAGGCATCGTCTGCTGCGGCGCTTCAAAGCATCGTCGATGCGATCGCGTTTCATACCGACGGGAACAGAGGCGACGGGAAACTGGCTGGCGGGAAACGGGCAGCATTTGCTGGCGGAAGTTAGGGCCTGCTCGCATCAGCTCTCGGTGATTGTTACTGCGAGTGGCCCGCCGGACATGCTCCGTATGCCACGCCGTCTTCTCAGGGGGGAGATCGGACGGGCATTGACGGTTGGAGCTGATCCGGCGGGCTCTCCGCGGAGGTGTGTGTCAGTTGCGCTGAGCGCGGCAATGGGGAGAGCCGGTGCAGTAGTCATTATTGCTGGCGGGCGCGCCTGATTCCCTGTCTGTCCGGTCGCATCTGTCTGAGCTGTCACACCAACGGTCCAGCGCTCTTTCGCGGGCGGACTGGGTGCAGGCGCTCAGCGACGTGATGAGCAGCAGTGTAAGGGTCATGGTGATGCATGCGCGCATCTCAGGATTTACTGCCTTCTTCCGGTTCAAACACCAGAATGTCAGCCGGCTGACAATCAAGGGCCTGGCAGATTGCTTCGAGGGTGGAGAAGCGAATGCCCTTGACTTTGCCGGATTTGAGCAACGACAGATTGGCCTCGGTGATGCCCACGATCTTTGCCAGCTCGCGGCTTTTCATCTTGCGGCGGGCGAGCATGACATCGAGGGTGATGATGATCGGCATCGCGGTGGACCTTAGATGATGCTGGCGTTGTCTTCAGCGGCGCGTGCTGCCTCGACCATCACCCAGGAAATGACCAGTGCGACGGCGCCGATCAGGGTGATGGCAAAATCATCGCTGGAGAGGCTGAGGGCCACGAAGCGTTCACCCGGCGGGTTGTCGATGCTCAGCGCCAGGGAGATCAGCGCATCGCCGATGAACTGCATGGGCAGCCAGAGGATCAGTGTCATGGCGAGGGCGCGCAGACGTGCGGCATTCGCGACACCGAGAATCTCGCCGCGAGCATACAGTGCAAACAGGCCACGCAGATGCCAGACGCCGTAGAGCACCAGCGAGAGGGGAACGAGAGAGGCGATGAATCCTGCCGCCCTGTCGAGCTGGGTCAGGGTTTCGCCTTCGCTCATCTCCATGAACATGCCAAAGCCGCTGCTGATGGTCTCGTCCGGCGCGAGGGCCCAGCCGAGGCCGGCCAGCAGGGGCAGGCCGGGCAGGAGCAGGGTCAGCAGGGTATGGAGCACCCCGCTGACGCGCTGGATGCGGTCAAGGCTCTTGGGTGTGGGGGCAGATGACAGCGGGTTGGAGAACGGCATGGTCAGGGCCTCTGTTGGAAATTGCCATGCCGTTTTAGGACATAAAATTATTGTTTTGCAATAATTATTTTGTCAGCTGCTGATCTTTTTGACGAAATCCGAGGCGGCGGCACCGATTTCGTGGGGGCTGTCTTCCTGGATGAAGTGATTGCCCGGAACGGTGACTTCCGTCTGGTTGGGCCAGGTGCGGCAGAAGTCCCGCATGGCGCCTGTGGTGATGGCGCCGGGCTCTGCGTTGACGAAGAGTTTCGGGACGTCCGCCTCGGACAGCCACTTGCCGTAGGCCTCGACGATCTCGATCACGTCGGCGGGTTCCCCGGCGAGGGGAATCTGGCGTGGCCAGGTCAGTGTGGGGCGGCGGTCTTCACCGGCATCGGCGAAGGGGCGGCGGTAGACGGCCATCTCCTCTTCCGTCAGGCCCCGCAGCACGGAGCCGGGCAGGACTGCTTCCACGAAGACGTTCTTGTCGAGCACCATGTCTTCACCGGCGGGGCTGCGGAAGCCCTGGAAGATTTCTGTTGCCGCGTCGGGCCATTCTTCCCAGGTCATCGGTTTCACGATGCCTTCCATGTAGACAATGCCCTTGACCGCATCGCGGTGGCGGTTGGCCCAGTCAAAACCGAGCGCTGAGCCCCAGTCGTGAATGACAAGCGTGACATTGTTACTGACGCCCATTGCATCAAGCACCGCGTCGAGCCACTCACGGTGTTCCACGAAGCGGTAACTGTCCGGACCCGGATTATCCAGCTTGTCGCTGTCGCCCATGCCGATCAGGTCCGGTGCCAGGCAGCGGCCCTGATCTTTCAGGTGGGGCATGATGTTGCGCCACAGATAGGACGATGTCGGGTTGCCGTGCAGGAAGATGATCGGGTCACCTTCGCCCATTTCCACATAGGCCATGGTCTTGATGGTGCCGTTGACCGTGACGTCGATTTTCTTTTTCGGGTGTTCGGCGGTGGAAATGGTGCTCATGGGTCGCCCTGTCCTGAGAATGAGTTTTCGAGTTTCTTGCGGTGAGCGTAGCGCGGCGTCAACGCGCAGGACCACTCACATGAATGAGAGGGTGGCGGTTCAGATTTGAACCGGTCACTTACCTCTGCTTTCGGTTTTCAGGCTGATGCAGAGCCGTCGAAACGTTGCTTGGCCTTGGCGCGAAGTTTCTCAAGCCGCGCTTCCAGGTCGTCGATGGTCTCATCGACCTTTGTTTTGGCGGATGTTGCCGTCTGGTTGCTGTCCACATTGCGGCGCAGGAGTTCTTCGACGTTGGAGAACAGTGTATCGACGGCCAGCCTGTCCGATGTGCCTTCATAAGGGTCATAGGGTACGCGGGCGGTGCCGAAGAGGTTGATGATCCGCTCGGTCTGGCGGCCAAAGCGCAGCAGGCCTTCAAAGTAGCGATAGGGCCGGTCGCCACCGGCCAGGACGCCAAGCAGCAGTGCGCCGAAAGACAGCGGGCTGAGCACGAGGTCGCGCAGGGCGTCGAGGGCGAGCTTGAGCTGGAAGATCAATACGTCCCAGACCAGTGCCCACCGATCTTCCCGGCGGCTGCTCACCGGGTCGTGGACGATGTCGGTCTGTGGCGTGTCGTCCTCGGCAGTTTTGTCCGCCGTCGTCTTCTCATCCATGCGTTTGTCCCTTCACGCAACCATGCAGATGCCGTCACCGGGCATGCAGGATCATATCGGAAGGGAATGGTGGATTGAAAAGACCTGAATCAGCGCAGGGTTAAGGCGGGACGCCTCAAGTGATGGTCCTGACTGTTACCAGGGCCGGAAACCCTGGAACCAGAAGGCGGCAACGATGATGAGAATCGCCACAAACTGCAGGATCACACGCCAGCGCATGAGCATCTGTGAGCGCGACGCCTGCTCGGCGCTGCCGGCGCGCCACATGTTCAACAGACCTGCGATCAGCACGAGGGCGACGGCGGCCAGGGCGATAGGGATGAGATAGTCAAAAATTGCCATGGGTAAAACCATAGTCCGTCAGGGTGTTTGAGCAAGGGGATTTGTGTCGCAGCCCTGAGGGGCATCAGGGCCGGGCCGCGATGACCCGGCGGACGGCGTCGGCAACGATCAGCTTGTGAAACACCATGATGGTGGCGAGATAGGCGCGCCCGCCCAGATTGTGCGGTTTGACCCAGGTGGACAGGTAGAAGCCCTTGTCGTCCTTCAGGATCGAGGCGCGGAAATCCAGGTGCCTGTCGTCTTCACCGACGATGATTTCCGAGTCCGAGATGCTGAAGATGCGGAATATGCCGATCGAGTCGCCGACATTGGCCGGTGTATCCGGGGCGACCTGCTCGGGCGTGGAGCCGGTCTTGAGACCGAGAGGGCCGACAATGGCATTGCGGGCGGCGCTGAGATTCTTCGCCCATCGGGGCATCTGGGACAGGGCTATCCTGGCGGCGGCCATGGTGCTGACGGGTTCAGGGCCGTGGGGGCCGAAGAAGCAGTCGAGAAAGTCGCCGGGTTCGCGCAGCGCCACGAGGGCGCTTGTTTTCGGCAAAGTGGTTTCCCGCACGCTCATTGACGGCCCTCACTGGAGAGATGCTTCGAGGGCGGCTTCTGCATCTTCCGCGTCGCAGATGGCATGCACCATGGTGAGGTACGCTTCCAGAAGGGCGGTGACTTCGTCCGGGTACAGCTCAAAGGCGGCCACGTGGGTGCCCCACAGGCCCGCTGAGACAAGGCGTGGATGGTCCTCCGCGGGGTGCGGCGCAATCCACAGGTCAATGTTGCGATTGGCGTCCGCCAGAGCCTGCGCGTGGATGGTTCGGTTCACCGGGTCTTTTTCGTCCTGCAGGAGCAGTGTCGGTCGGTCATAGGGTTTGGCACGGTCGAGCGCCGTCTCCGAGAACGCCGGGGCGCCATGCAGCAGGCCTGCGGCGGTGGTCGTGACGTGGGCGAGGGCACGGGGGAAGCCGGTGCCCGCCACCGTGCCGTGCACCATGGTGTCGTAGGTGTCGAGCATCGGGTCCAGCAGCACGAGGCCGCGAATGCGTTTGTCCTGAACGGCGGCATTGATGACGGCGGCGCCGCCCATGGAGACGCCGAAGGGAATGATGGGTTCGCCAAGCCCACGTTCATAGGCGTAGTCAACGGCAGCGAGCACATCGAGCGCTTCAGCTTCGCCCCAGTCAAGCTTTTCGGCACCCCAGGCATCAGACAGACCGGCATTGCGCAGGTCGATGGTCAGCACGTGATGGCGCATGTTGGTGAGTGTTTTGAAGAGGGGGAAGCCGTTCACGAAAGAGGCGGCGCGGTTGGAGTTGGCACCGTGCACGAAGATGATGACGCCCTGGGTCTCGATCTCCTCGCCGGTGAAATCATCAATGCCCGGCGGTGTGGCGTCCGGCATCCACCAGCCGCGAATGTCGACGCCGTGGGAGGTGGTGAGGGTCACCTCTTCATAGGCGATGCCGTAATCCGCCGGCGTGCCGACAATCTCCTGACGCTGGGCAGCCGTCAGCAGCGGCGGCAGGAAACCGACGATGCCGATGAGCACGAGGGTGGGAATGGCAATGGCGGCGCCAAGTGCGATCCGTTTCCAGAGTGTCGGGCTGCCCATGGCCGGCGTCCTTACAAGTCGTGCGTGCCTGATTGCATCGCAGGCGAAATCATTTCAGGCTCTTGCGCGTGTGGCAATTCACACATTTGGTTGTGAGGGAGAAGGGTAAATGCGGGTGTATCTGGCTGTAGCGGCAATGGTGGCGTCCCTGGCAGACACCACGTCTGCAGGAGCGCAGACGACCACCGAAGAGCCCGACTTTCTGAAGCACAGATATGCGGCCAATCCGGAGGCATGTGCGGCAAGCGACGAAGTCGAGAAGCGGGGTCTGGTGATTG
>JANQMQ010000565.1 GCA_028279995.1 Candidatus Phaeomarinibacter sp.
CGGCGGCAGGTGTCTGGAACCCGTCGGCAATGACCTCAAGCGTTCCCGCATCCACGTTCACACGGGCAACCTGTTTCTTAAACCAAATGGGGCCATAGAGGTGACCGTCCGGGCCAAAGTCGAAGCCGTTCAGGCCGCCCATGTCCTTCATGATAAGACGCGGTTCTTTTTTACCCTTGGGGTCCAGTTCCCACAGGGCGTCTCCGGCAAAAACCTGTGTCATGAAAAGGCGGCCTTCGTCGTTCCAGGCCAGGGAGTTTGTGCCAGGCAGACCTTCGGCCAAAGTCAGCAATTCACCGTCAGGCGTGCGTGCAAAGACCTTGCCCTGCAGAAAAGCCGTCCAAGCGATGGTGCCATCCGGCCCCTCTTCAACGTCGTCTGCCATGCCGTGAGGCGCGGGCTCGGCGATTGTCACGGCACCGGTTTCGCGGTCGATCTCATAGAGGGTTGCGCCGACAACTGAACCGGCAAGAAGGCTGCCATCCGGTGTGACCGTCAGGCCGTGAATGCCGTGAAAGGGGGAGGGGCCGGTGACGGTCTCGAGTGACCAGCCTTCGGCGATAGTTGGTTCCGCTGAGGCTGGTACTGCGAAAAGTGCAGTGGCGAGTGCCAGTGCTGCGGCATGGACAATGCGCATGATGAGTTCCCCCTGATCGTCGTTTTCGTTCTTGTTGCGTGGAGCTTAGCCCAGATTGCCGGCAATGCGACCGGCATGATCGGCCAGAATGTCAGCTTCCTGCATAGTGCGGGCGTGCAGGTTCATCTCCACACCTTCCCAGCGCGGGATGACATGGAAGTGGATGTGAAACACCGTTTGCCCGGCAGGCGCGCCTGAGAACTGGGCACAGATGACGCCATGAGGGTCAAAGGTTGTGCGGACAGCATGGGCCACCTTGCGGGTGGTGCGGATCATGGCTTCGGCGGCGGTTTCGCTGAGGTCAAACATGTTCACAGCGGGGTCGCGGGGAATGACCAGCGTATGTCCCTCGGCCATGGGCATGATGTCCATGAAGGCAAAGGTGTGCTCGTCCTCATAGACCTTGTGGGCCGGTGCCTCGCCCCGCAGGATCTTGGCGAAGATATTGTTTTCGTCATAGGGCGTTGTGAGGCTCATGGGGCGTTTCCTTAGTCCTTGCCGGTGTTCCGGTCTGTTTTCCTGAAAGGGGCGTGGTCCAGCAGCATGTCTGCATCAGCTGCAACGTGCCGGCGCTCGCTGGCGAGGTAGTTGTCCACGGCCTCGCGGAAGCTGGGATTGGGAATGTAATGGGCAGAATAGGTTAACTTGGGCACATATCCGCGGGCCAGCTTGTGGGCCCCCTGAGCGCCTGCCTCCACCCGCTTCAGGCCACGCGACAGTGCAAACTCAATGGCCTGATAATAGCAGACCTCAAAATGCAGGAAGTCGTGATGCTCCGTACACCCCCAATAGCGCCCGAACAGCGTTTCTGATCCGATCATGTTCATGGCACCGGCAATATAGCGCCCGTGCCGCTTCGCGAGGATCAGCAGGATGTCATCCGGTACGACTTCGCCCAGCATGGAAAAGCAGGTGCGGGTCAGATAGGGCGTCCCCCATTTGCGGCTGCCGGTATCCATGTAGAAGGTGAAGAATGCATCCCAGTGATCCTCGGTGATGTCTGATCCGGTGACCCATTCGATCTCGATGTCGTTTTCGACAGCCCGTGCACGTTCCTTCTTGAGGTTTTTCCGCTTGCGTGATGCCAGCGCCGCCAGAAATCCGTCGAAATCCCCATAGGTGTCGTCTTCCCAATGGAACTGCTGGTCGGTGCGCTGCAGGAAGCCAATATCCCCCAGATGATTCCATTGATCTTCCGGTAGGAAGGTCATGTGGCAGGACGAGAGATCAAGACGATTTGTGATCTCAACAAGTGCCGCTGCAACCTGGTCCTCGGTCTGCTGCATGCCGGGACCCGGGCGGGCAAGGAGGCGGCGACCTGTCGCCGGTGTGAAGGGAACGGACACCTGGAGCTTTGGATAGTACCGGCCCCCGGCGCGCTCCCATGCATCGGCCCAGCCATAGTCGAACACGAACTCGCCCTGTGAGTGTCCCTTGAGATAAGCAGCGGCGCAGCCGGTGACGTTGCCGTGTCCGTCCTCAACCAGCACATGATATGGCTTCCAACCGGTTTCAGTTGTTGCCGAGCCTGAGTCCTCCAACGCCTTCAGGAAGGCGTGGGTGAGGAAAGGGTTGTAAGCAATATCTCCGCCGGGATTGGCGCAGGCATCCCACTGGGCAGCGTCAATGCTGCCCATGCTTTCTGCTGTTCGTGCAATGATTTTTTCGGCGTCGCCCATGAGGTGCCAGTCTATCTGTCCGCTTGCCTGGAGGGAAGTTAGGGCGAGTATTAAGGGCGGAAAGTCTCAAAGATGATCTGGTCGGCATGAAGGGCCGCGGTGTCACGGTGCGCGTCGGTGCTGACGGTCCATGTCAGCACCGGAAGCCCGAGCTTGCGGCGCAGTTCGACGGACCATTGGGGCAGGGCGTTGATGTCAAACCCGATGAAATGCGGTCGGCTCTTGATGTTGTAAAGCATGTGCCGGAGGGCAAAGCGCTGGCTGGCGGGCATATTGAGTGCCGGGCCGTCGCGATATCCATATGACAGCTGTCCACGGGTGATGTCGGGGGCATTGTCTGCAAACCAGCCCATGCTGCGCGGGTTGAACGACATAACGGCCGCTGACCCCTTGTAGCTCTTGAGAACCTCTGCCGTTCGCTTTTCCAGTGGGCCTTCATGGCCGGTCTTGATCTTGAGTTCGATGACGGGGAGGACCTGTCCGTTGACCTGATCGAGAAACTCCCCAAGCGTCTGCATCCGGTCTTTGGAGGTCTTGAAGGCAACTCTCTTGAGGTCCGCCGCACTGCGCCGGAACACCTTGCCGGTTTCTTCTGTCAGGCGGTCCAGCGTTGCGTCATGGAAAACCATGGCTTCTCCGTCGGCGGAGAGCTGCAGGTCGCACTCAATGGCGTATCCTTCCTCTATCGCCGCTTCGAATGCGCTCGGGAGGTTTTCGACAACACCATCCGACAAACCATGCAGTCCGCGATGGGCGACAGGGGTGGCCGTAAGCCAGGCGAGATCACGGGACATCTCAGGCAATCTCGAACACGGCGTCTATCTCTACCGCCACGCCGAATGGCAGGTTGCTGGCGCCCAGGGCAAACCGCGCATGCTTTCCTGCTTCGCCAAAGACATCCACCATCAGGTCAGAACAACCATTGATGACTGCGGGGTGCTGATCGAATTCAGGTGTGCCATTAACGAAGCCGCCAAGTTTCACACATCGAGTCACGCGGTCCAGGTCACCGTCGCAGGCTTGCCGGAGTGCGGCAAGAATATTGATACCGCAAAGGCGTGCCGCCTTCACCGCATCATCCTGGCTGACTTCATCTCCGACCTTGCCGCGATAGGGCAATCCTGATGCATCCACGGGAACCTGTCCGGAAATGAATACCAGGTTGCCAGTCACAACATAGGGCACATAGTTCGCAGCTGGAGCGGCTGGGTCAGCCAGCTCAATTCCCAATTCGTTCAAGCGGCTCTCAATTCTGCCTGCCATTTGTTATGGCTCCCCATCGTGTGTACAGATTGTGCCCGGCGTCTCCGCGATGTGGTTCGGGTGACGCGCTTGGTTATTGCCTTTTTCGCATGCGCGCTTGGGATAGGGAAGTGCGGACGCGTCAGTGATATTGAGATCGAATGACTGATCCCTTTGCAAACTCTCCTGTCGCTCGTGGCATGTTCATGCCCGCCGAGTGGGAACCCCATGCCAGATGCTGGATGCAGTGGCCGCGGCGGGGTGATCTTTGGGGCCCGCACATGCCGCAGGCCATTGTGGCTTACGCACAGGTTGCCCGGAAGATCGCCGAGTTTGAACCGGTGTCGATGATTGCTCATCCGGATGACGCTGCGGAAGCAAAATTTGCGTGTGGGGCAAGCGTTGAAGTCGTCGCCCTGGAGATTGATGACAGCTGGGCGCGTGATACGGGTCCGACTTTTGTTAAAGATCCGTCATGCGGCGTGGCGGGTGTTCGGTGGCAGTTCAACGGCTGGGGCGCAAAGTACGCCCATGTTGAGAATGATGCGAAGGTTGCCGGAGAAGTCCTCTCGCGTCTGGGTATGAGCACCTTCGAGGCGCCGTTGGTCCTGGAAGGTGGGAGCTTCAGCGTTGATGGTTATGGGACACTTCTGACAACTGAACAGTGTCTGTTGAACAGCAACCGCAATCCCGAACTCCGGGCACGGGAAATTGCCGAAGCGCTTGCGATGTATCTCGGCATCCGGCGGGTTCTGTGGCTGGGAGATGGGCTCGAAGGTGATGAAACCGACGGCCATGTGGATATGGTTGCCTGCTTCGCAGGGCGTGGTCGCGTGCTGCTCAATATGCCCGGACCGGGTGAGCCAAACTATGCGGCCATGCAGGACAATCTGCAGCGTCTGGCTGAGATGAAAGACGCCGGTGGGGGGGAGCTAGAGGTCATTGAGGTTCCCCGGCCTCAACAGCGTCGACATGAGGATGGGCGGGCAATGCCGATCTCATACATCAATTTCTACATCGCCAACGGCGCAGTGATCGTGCCCGCATTTGACGACCCGGCGGATGATCTCGCTGCGGGAATAATTGCCGATGCTTTTCCCGGACGCGTCTGCGCACAGGTTCCCGCACTTGATATCGCGCGCGGTGGCGGCGCAATTCATTGTATTACGCAACAACAACCTGAAGGCGATGCGATACGGTTCTAGTTCTTTGTCACTCGGCCGCCTGAAAAGGTTTCAAGTGCGTGGGTTCCGGGGAGCGCCGACGCTTGTCATGGTACATCGCCACATCGGCCATGTGCAGAACCTGTTCCGGTGATGCGTTTGAATCGTATGGTGCAATCCCGAAGCTTGCTTTGATCGGGACGCGGTTGTGGTTGATCACTGCTGTTGCCTGGTTGAGTTCTGCTTTCAACTGTATGGCCCGATGGCGCGCAGGAGCCAGATCACCATTGACCATCAGGATGGCGAACTCATCGCCGCCGACCCGGGCCAGATAGTCCGTCGTTCGGACACGCTTGGAGAGAAAATCCGCGACGTGTTTGAGCATTGCATCACCTGCCGCGTGGCCAAATGTATCATTGATCGGCTTGAACCCATCAAGATCGATGGCCACCAGCAGACCCTGCTCGTCATGACGCTTTGCGTTTCCAAGCGCCCGCGTTACCGCTTCCGTAAAACCACGCCGGTTGAGAAGGCCGGTCAGCTCGTCGGTAATGGACAGGGTTTCCAGGTGCTCAATGCGTGATTGCTGCTCGGTAATTGTGCGCTGCGCTTCTGCCGCATAGGTGAGAGCGCGCTCTATCAACTCCCGGGTTTCCCGTGGCATCTGGAAGGCCGGCTGGCCGATGCGACCCAGATCAGACTGCGGGCCGTCAACATTCTTGAGACCAGGGAGAGGGATCACATCCTTGGCGGGTGTAAGTGTCTGATACATCGCTTGTGTACTCCTGTTCACTGCGCCGCCCAAACCTGAAAACCCGTCGGGCATCATCGAAGGCTGGTGAAGAAGGAGCAAGGGGCGTGCCTGCTGTTGTTAATCAAATTTGTCGCAGATTCCCCTGGGTTTTCAGCTGCCACTTTTACCACCTCAGATGGAAAGAGTTGCAGCCAGCCCCGGCAAGTCGGCACTTTCTGCCGGGTTAGGAGTTTCGTCATTGACGGGTTAGGTTACCGGGATGTTCAAGATGCGACCTCACGCGGCCCCGGCGGCTGCAATGACCTTTGTTTTTATTTTTGCCCAGACACTGGCTGCGACGGCGAGCAGCCTTGCGCCGCATCGCGCCGTCTATTCAATGAAGATGCTGGGCAGTGCCGAAGGGTCGGATATTTCGTCCGTCTCCGGTCGCCTGGTTCTTGAGTGGCAGGGGTCTTCGTGTGATGGCTTCATCACCAGCCAGCGCATTGTCAATCGTATGGGAAGCAAGCAGGGCAGCAGCTTTGTAAGTGACTTCCGGGTGAACTCCTGGGAGTCCGGCGACGGTAATGACTTCACGTTCTCGATGAGCCACTTCATGAATGGCACGGCGATAGAAGAAATCGAGGGCACAGCTGAGCGTAAGAAAGACGGCGGTCGGGCTCTTCTCGCAAAACCCGAGGCGGGTGAGATCAAGCTGCCGGCGTCCATTTTGTTTCCAACAGAACAGCTTAAAGCGCTGATGGCGTCAGCGGAAGCAGGGCTCAAGGTGCACAGCGCGCCCGTCTTTGATGGGTCGGATACGGATCATTACTTCGAAACTACCACCATCATAGGCAAGCCGGGAGAAGGGGCGCCTGATGCTGATGAGGCCGAACCCGGGATAACACTCGCCGAGTTGGGCTACTGGCCGGTTCAGATCAGCTACTTTGATCCTGGTGATGCCAGTGGCCTTCCGGACTATGAAGTCGCGTTTCGCTTTTATGAGAATGGTGTTTCGACGGGGCTTGTGATGGATTACGGCGATCTGGTCATAGGAGCTGATCTCGTATCGCTGGAAATGCTTCCCAAACCTGACTGCTAGCGTAGCTCTGGCACGTCGCAGCTATTGGGGCTTTATTCCCCTTCCGCGGTCGATAATCTCCTTGCCGAATTTCTCGCGAACCTTGTCAACCGCGCGTTCGGCGGCGGCGCGACGGTTCGCATCCGGGTCAAGCAAGTCGGCCATCTGCATGCCGCCAGTGGCTGTTACAAGACA
>JANQMQ010000570.1 GCA_028279995.1 Candidatus Phaeomarinibacter sp.
GTCGGTATGGTCGGCAAGTTCTATGCAGAAGCAATTGAACACGCCCACCCGGCGCCCATCGAGGCGGCTCAGGCTGTGGGTGCCTCCCGCCTGCAGGTAATTGCCCATGGTGTCCTGCCGCAGGTATTCACCCAGTTCGCTGATGTCACCATGTATCGCTGGGAGTACAATTTCCGGGCGTCGACTGTGATGGGCATGGTAGGCGCCGGCGGCATAGGTACGGAGCTTGTCGGCTCCTTGCGGCTGCTGGACTATCCCCAGGTCTGCGCAATCATGATCGTGATCCTGGTCGCAGTTACACTGGTTGATGCACTGAGCGGTGTTTTGCGCAAACGGTTCAAATAGGAACCGTCGCGGTTGCTGCCGTCACATGGTTTTCTAGGAATGGCGCGCCCGGCAGGACTTGAACCTGCAACCTACGGCTTAGAAGGCCGTTGCTCTATCCAGTTGAGCTACGGGCGCAAATGCTTTGGCGGCTCATTGACCTGATACGCTAGTGGGTCCAGTTGCCGTCGACACGATCCGATCTGAAATTGTCAGAATAGGCCTTGGGGCGCGCGGCACGGGGTTGTGCCTCGAACACCTGGTAGGCGATCTTGCGGCGCTCGGCATAGGCCACGGCTTCTTCCTTGCTGGAGAATTTCAGCTGCACCTGGCCGTTCATGTCACCGGAACCGGTCCACCCCATCAGCGGATCAATCTCACGGGCAGACTCCGGTTCGTACTCCAGAAACCAGAGATTTGTCTTTGCGGTGCCAGACTGCATGGCCGTCTTGGCCGGCTTGTAGATGCGCGCCACCATGATGTTCCGTTTTCCCCTGAAACCCGGTTTAACTGTTCGCGTTTATGGCGGACTCTCCGCCGGAAAAGCAACCTGTTTGATGCGCTCGCAACGGGCGTCAGACAGGCATCTTGGCCCGAATAAGATCTGCCAGGCTATCCGTCAGTTCTGCTTCCACGTCGAGGGGATGTTTCTTCAGCTCTGGCGCCCGTTCGGCAATCTGCTGGATGACCTCTGCGGGCGGAGAAGCAAACTGCTGCAGGCCGATTGCCAACGCATTGGCCCGCGTCAGAAGCGTGCTTCCGACCCCCGGCTCCATGCCACCGGCGCGCTCGATGGTGGCACCGGCCACTGCCATTCGCCCCGCCAGCTGACGTTTGAAATCAATCAAAGCATCGATGCCGGCGCCAGGCTCTAGCTGCGTAAACAGAAGGCTGAGCAAGGCCAGAAGTGCGTGCGGTCCAAGGATGGCACGCGTCAGCACCGAAGCAATTTCTTCCGGCGACTTGTCCTCGCCTTTGAGGCCGGTTTCTACCGCGTCGAAACACTGATCGAGCTTGCGCACGAGCACTGCAAGGAACAACGCTTGCTTGCTGGGGTAATAGAGATACACCGTTCCCTTGGCGAGCCCGGCCCGCTTCGCGATCTGTAGCATCGTGATGTCGTGATAAGAGGCTTCGAGCAGGGCTGCCTCGGCAGCCTGCAACAATGTCTCTGCCCGCGCCTGTTTGGCTTCCGGTGCACGCGCTTTTGGCGTCCCGGTCCGGACGGGTGCATCAACTGCAGCAGAACTCACAACTCTCGCCTTTCAGATTGGGGCCCGATTCCCCGATAATTGGTCAGCACTAAGATACGGTCCCTGTTTCGGCTCACCAAGTGCAAGAATTGGGACCCAGCCCTCCACTAAGTGCCAATTTGGACCGTTTTAGAAGGAAAAACGGTGTTTTAGGGCCTGTCGCAGCTAAAAGCCTTAGTTATCATATGGTTTTGGTGCCTTCGGTAAAGCGCGCGCAACGTCGCATCCGCTGGGTGGCCAAGATGGCATGGACCATCAGATACACACCGCCAGGGACCCAATCATGATTGATATGAAAACTGCGCGCCTTGAGGATGCCGAGGCGATCGCGAGAATCCATGTGTCATGTTGGCGCGACGTCTATCCGTTCATGCCGGAGGACGTGCACGCCGCACGAGGCTTTGACTATCGCCTCCGGCAGTGGACGGAACTACTGAGCACCTCGGACCCCAATCGGCAAATACTCATCATTAACGACGACGGCACCACCATCGGCTTCACGATGGTGAAGGAAAACGACGACCCGGCGATTCCCGAGGCTCGCGGCGAACTGCATGCTGCGTACTTTCTTCCCCAATACCGGGGGCACGCGATTGGAATCCATGCCCTCAACCGTATGATTCACTTCCTGTGGAGCAGAGATCTGTGGCCGGTCTGCCTCTGGGCGTTTCGCGACAACCCCGTGCGTGAAAAGTATGAGAAGGCCGGCTGGACACCGGTCGTGCACCGGGAGCGGGACGTTGCGGGTTTCATGATTCCGGAAGTGGGCTACACGCTCGCCAATGAGATGGCCGAAGTCTATCTGTACATGAATGACAGGCTTGAAGACGAGAACGATTCAACCCACCTGACGCCACCAGCAGATGATACGCCCGCGGCATGAGGCACGGCTGGTCCATGCGGGTCTGATCTTGTGGAGAAAGTGGTCGGGGCAAGAGGATTCGAACCTCTGACCCCCTGTTCCCAAAACAGGTGCGCTACCGGGCTGCGCCATGCCCCGACCGTGCCGAAGCAACCGGAAAAAACCGACACGGTGCTTCGAAGAGGCGGGACATTGGCGCAATGCGCGGCTCGCCGCAAGTGCCTTTTTCACGGCATGGTGGACCCGGTGTTTCAGCCCTCGGCAGGCTGCCAAGTCCGCGAGCGGATGATCAGGTAGAGGGCAAAGCCCGTGGCGACGCCCGGCGCCAGAATGAGGGGGATGACCCACAGACCGTGCCGCACACCGAAGCGACTGCGCTCG
>JANQMQ010000617.1 GCA_028279995.1 Candidatus Phaeomarinibacter sp.
GCGCCGCCTGTCGGAAGGCCTCAATATCTCAAAGCCCGCCATTACCCGCGCGCTGGACGCCATGGGACGGCTTGACCTGCTCAAGCGCAAGCGCGACGACAATGACCGTCGCAATGTGCTGGTTCAACGAACGGTAAAGGGCTCGGTGTATCTTTCGGAGTTTGCGGAACTGATCGCAAAGCACGCCAAGGATATCGAATGACGTCACTTCGCCCGGCGCTTGACCCGCGTCTTCATGCCTTCCGCGATGACCTGGCAGCGGTGAGCCTGAAGGATCAGGTGGACGCGCCCCGGTTTGCCGAGGGACGCCCGGCCCATGTCATCGTGCCCGTCACCGCCCTTCGCCGGCAGCCGGACCCGGAGGGCCCACGCGACACCGAGCTTCTGTTTGGCGAAACGGTCACGGTGTTTGATGTGGCGGACGGCTTTGCCTGGGTGCAGGCCGGACGCGACGGCTATGTGGGATATGTCCGGGAAAGCGACCTCAGCGAAGGGGGCTGCCAGCCGACACACATGGTTTCCGCCGTGCGAACCTTTATCTACCGGGACGCGGACCTCAAGTCGCCTATGCTCGACTGGCTTCCCCTGAATGCGCCTGTAACAGTCACAGATGACGGCCAGCGTTTCAGCGCTCTTGAGAATGGCGGCTTCGTTTTCAGTGAGCATCTGCGTCGAACCGACAGCCATGAACCAGACTACGTGTCTGTGGCCGAGCGGTTTCTGGAGACACCCTATCTGTGGGGCGGCAGGTCAAGTCTGGGGCTTGATTGCTCGGGCCTGGTTCAATGCGCGCTCGAAGCCGCTGGCATCCCCTGCCCGCGCGATACGGACATGCAGGAAGCCGCCCTTGGCTCGGCGCTGGCGGACGACGAGCCGCTTCTGCGTGGTGACCTTGTGTTCTGGAAAGGGCATGTGGGCATCATGGTCGACAGTGCGACGCTGCTGCATGCCAACGCAACGTTCATGAAAACCGTGGAAGAACCCGTTGAACCGGCCATTGCCCGCATTGCGCAGACGGACGGTCCGGTGACATCCATCAAGCGTCTGGGCAAAGCGCGTGGCTAGCTGGAGACGACGCCTTCCGGCGCTGTTTCCAGATCAAAGGCAGCTGCCATCAGCGCCTTGGTATAATCTGTCCGCGGATCATCAAATATCTGGTCCGATGACCCCTGCTCTACCACCTTGCCATTGCGCATCACGATGACTTCATCCGCCAGGGCGCGCACAACCTTGAGATCATGGCTGATGAACAGGTACGCCAGATCGTGCCGCTGTTGCAGGTCGCGCAGCAGATCGACAATTTGCGCCTGGACCGACATGTCCAGCGCACTGGTGGGCTCATCCAGCACCACGAAATCGGGCTTGAGCGCCATGGCGCGCGCGATGGCGATACGCTGGCGCTGGCCGCCGGAAAACTCGTGTGGGTAGCGGTCCATCGTCGCCGGGTCGAGACCAACCTCTTCAAGTGCTTCCGCGACGCGCTGGCGGCGCGCGTCATAATTGAGATCGGTTCCGTGGACGAGCAGGCCCTCTTCCACGATCTGCGCGACGGAAAGGCGCGGGCTCAACGACCCGAAGGGATCCTGAAACACGATCTGCATGTCGGCCCGGCGGCTGCGCAGGTCCGACCATCCATCGTCTTCGATGTGCTGGCCCATGAACACGATGGGCCCGTCTGACTCGATCAGACGCAGCAGGCCGAGACCCAGCGTCGTCTTGCCGGACCCGGATTCGCCCACCACACCGACCGTATGACCGCGGCGAACCTTGAGCGAAATGCCGTCAACCGCCTTGACGTGATCCACGGTGCGCTTGAGGACACCCTTCTTGATGGGAAACCAGACCTTGAGATTGTCAGTCGACATAACCTCCGGCGCATCCGGGCGTGCGGTGAGCGGTTTGCCCTTGGGCTCGCTGTTGAGAAGGTGTTGTGTGTAGTCGTGCTGCGGGCTCTCGAACAGGCTGGTCGTCTCACCCTGCTCAACGATCTTTCCCTTGTTCATGACGCATACGCGGTCAGCCATCTTGCGAACGATGCCCAGATCATGGGTGATGAGCAGCATGGACATGCCCATCTCGCGGCTGAGGCTCTTGAGCAATTTGAGAATCTGCGCCTGCACCGTCACATCAAGTGCTGTCGTCGGTTCGTCGGCAATCAGCAGGCGCGGCTCGTTTGCCAGCGCCATCGCAATCATGACGCGCTGGCGCTGACCGCCGGAAAGCTCATGCGGATAGGCCCCAAGGCGGGATTCGGCATTTTGTAGCCCGACCTTGTTGAGAAGTTCCAGCACACGGGCGCGCGCCGCTTCCGCCCGCAGCCCCCTGTGAACGGCAAGCACCTCACCCACCTGCCGCTCAATCGTGTGCAAGGGATTGAGGGAGGTCATGGGCTCTTGGAAGATCATCGAGATCTCGTTGCCGCGAATGCCCATCAGGGTGCGCTCGTCTGCACCGATAACTTCCTTGCCGCGATACAGGATGGACCCGGACGGATGTGATGCTGCGGGATACGCCAACAGCTGCATCAACGACAGGGCGGAGACGGACTTGCCGGAACCGGACTCGCCCACCAGCGCAAGTGTCTCGCCTTCCGCAAGGTCGAAAGAGATTTTGTCGACGGCCAGGGTCTCATTGCCGTCCTGCGTGAAGACAACGGACAGGTCCCTGACTTCCACCAGCTTTTGATCGGCGCCACTCATTGCAGTGTCTTTCTGGGATCAAAGGCGTCGCGGACGGCTTCGCCGACAAACACCAGCAAGCTCAGCATGGCGGCGATTACGATGAACCCGGTGAAGCCGAGCCATGGTGCCTGCAGGTTGTTCTTGCCCTGGGCAAGAAGCTCACCCAGCGAGGGCGATCCGGGCGGCAGGCCGAAGCCGAGAAAGTCGAGCGCGGTCAGGGCCGTGATCGACGAATTGAGGATGAAGGGCAGGAAGGTGAGTGTTGCGACCATGGCGTTGGGCAACACGTGCTTGAAGATGATAGCGATATTGCGCAGGCCCAGCGCACGGGCGGCGCGCACATATTCGAGGTTACGCCCGCGCAGAAACTCGGCGCGCACCACGCCCACCAGCGACACCCACTGGAACAGCAGCAATATGCCCAGCAATATCCAGAAGGTCGGTTCAATCACCGCCGCAATGATGATGATCAGATAGAGCGACGGCACTGAACTCCATATCTCGATCAACCGCTGGCCGATCAGGTCCGTCCAGCCGCCGAAATATCCTTGCACCGCCCCCACAGCAACGCCGACGATGGAGGCAAAGAAGGTCAGGATCAGACCGAACAGCACCGAAATTCTGAAGCCATAGATAACGCGGGCGACAACGTCCCTGCCCTGATCATCCGTCCCCAGCCAGTTTTCAGCACTTGGCGGGGCGGGAGCCGGCACCGGCAGGTCCAGATTGATGGTGTCGTAGCTGTAGGGGATCAGCGGCCAGATGATGGTGCCGCCCTTCTCCTCGATGAGTTCCTGAACAAACGGGTCGCGATAATCGGCTTCTGTTGCAAAGTCACCGCCGAAATCCGTTTCGGGATAGGCGACGAAGACGGGAAAATAGATGCCGCCCTCAAATGTCACGAGCAACGGCTTGTCGTTGGCGATGAACTCAGCGAACAGGCTGACGAAGAACAGAACGCCAAAGACCCACATGGCCCAGTAGCCGCGCGAATTGGCACGAAAGTTTCGCCATCGGCGCTGATTGATGGGTGACGTGCGCGCCTTGTTGACGCGACCGATCCAGGTCGCTTCCCAGTTGATCCTGCCCAGAGGGGTTTTCTCGACGAGTGCACGCATGAGCTACCTCGCCTCGAAATCGATGCGCGGGTCCACCAGCGTGTAGGTGATGTCCGACAGGAGGCTCACCAGCAGGCCGATGAGGCCGAATATGTAGAGCGTTGCAAACACCACCGCGTAGTCACGGTTGACGATGGACTCAAAGCCCAGCAGGCCCAGCCCATCCAGCGAGAACACGGTCTCAATGAGCAGGGAGCCTGTGAAGAACGCGCCGATGAAGGCACCGGGGAAGCCGGCAATGACGATGAGCATGGCATTGCGGAAGACGTGCCCGTACAGCACCTGCTTTTCGGCCAGCCCCTTGGCGCGCGCTGTGACCACATAGTGCTTCTTGATCTCGTCCAGAAACGAGTTCTTGGTCAGAAGCGTCGTGGTCGCAAAGCCTGCAATCACCATGGACGACACCGGCAGAACGATGTGCCAGAGGTAGTCCAGTATCTTGCCGAAGAACGAAAGCTCATCAAAATTATCAGAGGTGAGCCCTCTTAGCGGGAACAGGTCGAGATAACTGCCGCCTGCAAAGACGACGATGAGCAGCACCGCAAACAGGAAGCCGGGAATGGCATAGCCCACGACAATGACCGCCGACGTCCAGACGTCAAACGGCGTGCCGTCGCGCACGGCCTTCATCACCCCGAGGGGGATGGACACCCCATAGGCGATGAACATGGTCCACAGGCCAAGGGATATGGAGACCGGCAGTTTCTCCGCAATGAGATCCAGGACCTTCACGTCACGGAAATAGCTCTCGCCGAAATCAAAGCGGACGTAGTTCCAGACCATCTCCGCGAAGCGCTCATGCACCGGCTTGTCGAAGCCGAATTGGCGCTCAAGGTCTGCAATGAATTCAGGGTCCAGCCCCTGGGCGCCGCGGTACTTGGCCGTGGCCCCGGCATCACCACCTGCTGACTGGGCACCTGCCCCCAGGTCACCGCCGGGCGAGCCGCCGATGCGGGCGGTGGCAGACACATCATTGCCCTGCAGCTGCGCGATGATCCGTTCGATCGGCCCGCCGGGCGCAAATTGCACGATGGCAAAGGCCACCAGCAGGATGCCGAGAATGGTCGGCACCATGAGCAGCAGACGTCTGATGATATAGGCGGCCATCGGGCGGGGTTTGGCTATCCAGGTCGGGATGAAGGATCAGGTGAGCGGCACGAATCGCAGTGTGCCCCATTCGGCTTGAGGCGGAAACATAAAGGCTACTGGTTAAGGGCAGCTTCCTTTTCAGGGTCGACCCACCACAGGCGGATGACACCGCGATGATATTTCGGCTTGGTCGCGGGCATGGCGAACTTGTCCCATACGGCCAGATTGTGTTCGGCCTTGTACCACTGCGGAATCCAGTAATGCCCTGCCCGCAGCACCCGGTCGAGCGCGCGGGCGGCGGTGACCAGCTCATCCCGGGAGGTTGCGCTCGTCACCTTGTCGATCAGCGCGTCAACTGCCGGGTTGGAGATACCCGCCAGATTGCGGCTTCCCTCCTGCGCGGCAGCTTCCGAGCCCATGAAAGCGCGCAACTCAACGCCCGGCGTCTCGCGCATGGAAAAACGGCGGGTGATGATGTCGAAGTCAAAATCCTTCAGCCGTTCTTCAAACTGAGCCGCATCCACCATGCGGATCTTGGCGTCAATGCCGAGGACCTCCAAGTTCTTGATCAAAGGCTGCAGCACACGCTCGAAAGTCGGCGTGTCGCTCAGAAATTCCAGGGTGAATACTTCTCCATCGGCGTTCTTCAAAACACCGTCGCGCACTTCCCACCCTGCCTGTGCGAGCAATTCGCGCGCTGCCTTGAGCTGCCGCCTGTCGAGCCCGGTGCCATTGGAGACCGGCGGAACAAAGGCTTCACCAAACACACTGTCGGGTATCTGGCCACGGAAGGGTTCAAGCAACGCTAACTCGGCAGCATCCGGTGTGCCGGTTGCCTTCATCTCCGAGTTTTCGAAGTAGCTCTGGGTACGTTTATACAGATCATGGAAGTGCTGGCGGTTGGTCCACTCAAAGTCAAAGGCATGGCCAAGCGCCTGACGCACCAGCGGATCAGACAGATGGGCGCGGCGCGTATTGAGAAACCATCCCTGGGTCCCTGAGGGGCGATTGTCTGTCGTAGTCAACTTGATGACGCGCCCGTCCGTGATGGCGGGAAAGTCATACTTGGTAGCCCAGAAGCGTGACGTGAACTCCTCGCGGAATTCATACTCGCCGGACTTGAAGGCTTCGAAACCGGCGGTACGGTCACGGAAATATTCAAAACGGACGGACTCGAAGTTGAACCGCCCCCGGTTCACCGGCAGGTCCTGGCCCCAATAGTCCGTATTCAGACGGTGAGTGACCGAGCGGCCCTGTTTCACATCGCTGACCTGATAGGGCCCGCTTCCCAAGGGAGGCTCCAGGGTCGAGGCGGCAAAGTCATTGGCGGAGTAGAATGCCTTGGACAGGACCGGCAGCTCGGCGACAGTGAACGGCAGGTCGCGGACCAGCTCTCCCTCAAAAGTGTAGAGGACCGTCCGCTCATCCACCGCCGTCGCAGACACCACATCGCGGATGGCCGTGGTGACGTGTGGATGACCTTCTTCCTTCAGCAGATTGAAGGTGAACACGACATCGTCCGCGGTTGCGATACTGCCGTCATGAAATGTCACGTTGTCGCGCAGGCGAAATGCGACCGACATCCTGTCCGGTGCTATCGCGGCTGCTTCCGCCGCCAGCCCGTACATAGCATCCGGCTCATCCCAGGCACGCGTCATCAGCGTATCGAAGTTGAGGCGCATGCCGTGGGCACCGGACCCTTTCAGCACAAAGACATTGAGCGTGTCGAAGGAAAGAAAGCCCTGATTGAGATACGCTTCTGAGGGGACCAGCCGCAGTTCGCCGCCCTTGGGTGCGTTCGGGTCCACGTAGTCGAAGTGGTCAAAGTCGGCGGGATATTTGAGGTCGCCGAAAATCGAGATGCCGTGGCGCCACTCGCCCCCATTGGGGGCCAGACCCTGCGCGGCGGAAGGAACGATGGCGCTGAGGCAGAAAGCGGCTGCCAGGACCGATAGCCGCGCGCTCATTCAGCTGCCTCGGTTTCGGTTTCAGCCTGAGCCTGCTTGGCGGCAAAGCCGTCCTCATACCACCAGACATCCGGAAATCCACCCGCAGGCGCAAAGGAAGGAAGTGTTTCGGGAAGGCCAAACCGGTCCCAGCGGGCGGTCCGCAGCGGGCTCCACCATTGCGGCACCAGATAGTGGTTCCACAGCAGCACGCGATCGAGGGCGCGCGTGGCTGCCACCAGCGTTTCGCGATCCGGGGCAAAGATGATGGCGTCAATCAGCTTGTCGACGGCCGGGTTCTTGATGCCGATGCGGTTGCGGCTGCCTTCACGGTCAGCGCTGTCCGAGCCCCAGAAGTCGCGCTGCTCGTTGCCAGGCGAAAGCGACTGGGCGAACGAGCTTACGATCATGTCATAGTCGAACTCTTCCACGCGCGCCTGATACTGGGAGGTGTCCACCACGCGGATGGTCGATTCAACACCGAGACGCTCAAGGCTCTGCTTGAAGGGGAGAACAACACGCTCAAACGTCGGCGACACGAGAAGGAACTCGACTTCCATCTTCTCGCCGGTCTCATTGTTCGTCAGCGCTCCGTCCTGAATGGACCAGCCTGCTTCCATCATCAAGGCCGTTGCCTTGCGCAAGTTCGTCCGCACGGTGCGCGGGTCGCCATTGACCGGATTTTCATAGTCTGCGGTGAAGACCTCTTCGGGTATCTGGCCGCGCAGGGGTTCAAGGATCTCCAGCTCCTTGGGCCCGGGCAGCCCCGTGGCCTCAAGCTCTGACCCCTCAAAGAAGGAATCCGTGCGGGCATACTGATCAAAAAAGATGTTCTTGTTCATCCACTCGAAATCGAAGGCCAGGTTGAAGGCCTGACGCACGCGTGGGTCGCTGAACTTGTCGCGGCGAAGATTGAAGATGAAGGCCTGCATGGGCGAGGCCTGGTTGGTCTTGAAGGTCTGCAGCACCACGCGGCCATCCTGAACGGCCGGGAAGTCATATTCAGTAGCCCAGCGCTTGGCGCTGTTTTCGGCCCTGAAGTCGTAGCGGTCACCCTTGAAGGCTTCGACCATCGCCGTTTCATCGAGATAGTACTCGATGATAAGGCGGTCGAAATTGTGCTTGCCGCGATTGACCGGCAGGTCCTTGCCCCAATAATCCTCCACGCGCTCCAGCACGATACGGCGGCCGGGATCAACGTCGGCAATCTTGTAGGGACCGGAGCCGAGCGGCGGCACCAGGGTTGAGGATGCGAAATCCCGTCCTTCGGAGCCATCCCAGTAGTGCTCCGGCAGCACATAGAGCTGACCCATGATGAGCGGCAGCTCACGGTTGCCCGTTTCGTCAAACTCGAACCGCACACGATGATCGCCCAGGGCTTCGACCTTGCTCACATTCTTGTAGTAGGACGCGAAGTGCGGGTGATTGGCGATCAGCGAATTGAAGCTGAAGATGACGTCGCTTGACGTCAGAGGCTCACCATCATGCCACCGCGCTGTCTCGTGAAGTTCAAACTCAACCCAGGCGAAATCATCCGGATACGTCACCGACTTGGCAATGAGGCCGTATTCGGCGCTTGGCTCATCCATCGAATCCGCCATCAGCGTTTCGTAGATATCGGTGACGGCGCCGGGTTTGCCCTTGATTATGAACGGATTGAGGCTGTCGAAAGTGCCGAAGGTCGCCTGGCGAAGGCGCCCTCCCTTGGGAGCATCCGGATTTACATAGTCAAAATGGGTGTAGCCATCGGCATATTTCGGCTCGCCAATCAGTGACAGACCGCTTGTCGTTGTCACGTTCTGCGCATGTCCCATGGTGGCCGATGCCGTCAGCAATAGTGCGGCAAGCGAAATGCCCTTCAGGGTCTCAATGGCGGCGGTGGGCCACATATGCATGTCTCCGAACCCGGATTGATGGATGGTCAGGTCTCAGTCGATACACACATTGTGACGAAACTGCGCCGGATATGCGAGAGGCGGACCCCCGGTAAAGGGCCCGCCTCATCAAATTTCGGTGTTGTTACAGGCAGGTAATGCTGCCGGAGCCGAACGCTACTGCGCTGTCTCCGTTCCCGGCCGGCCATTGCGCTCGGGCTCATCACCGCCGCCAGAAGATGTCGCCGGGACTGCTTCAGCAGGAATCGCTTCTTCTGCCGGTGCCTCAGCTGCAGCCTCTTCAGGTGCCGCCGGGGCAGGCACTGCCGGACGCGCAAACGGGGTCGGCGCCTGTTCGGCGACATAGACCATGATGGCAGCGCGATCCTCAGGCTTGTTGAGGCCCGCGAACGACATGATGGTGCCCGGGATGTAGTCGTTGGGCTTCTTCAGGAACGCGTCCATCGTCGCCCAGTCCCAGATGCCCGGCGTGCCAGCCAATGCAGAGGAATAGTTGAAGTTGTCCAGGTGAGCTTTCTTGCCGCCCATGACGTTCCAGAGGTTCGGGCCAACCTTGTTTTCACCGCCATCGGAGAATGTGTGGCAGGCCACGCAACGGCGGGCAACGCGCTCGCCGCGTTCAGCGGTTGCGACGGCGATCAGTTCTTCAATCGACAGTTCCGGCTCAGCATCAGCAGCGGCACCACCGCTCTGGGCGCCTTCTTCCTCCACACCTTCAACAATGAATGCCTTCTGTTCAGGCACAGTGGGTGCATAGAGCGCGGGAACCAGGAACATGCCAACGCCCAGCAGAACCAGCAGTGACGCCAGAACGGCGCCTGCAATCTTGTTGAATTCGAAACTATCCATAGTGCTGGGTATCCGGTGCTTAATCTTGTTTGACGTGTGAGGCGCGTGACGCTCAGGCGGGAATCAACAAATCTGGCACCGCGCTGAAGACAAGTATCGTATCTGCGCAGTGAGGCCGCAGACTACCCGCTTCCGGTTTTGCCGGGCAAGACGTATAAGCTGCGGAAATACAGGTCAGATGCGCTCATTTGGCCTTTCACGGCCACAAAGGCGCGGCGAAGCGTCGCATTCCAAGCGGCCACCTGCCAAAAGGCGCCCGATTGGCCGTTTTTGCCAAGCACCGTCCTACCAGCGAAGCTACTCCGATGACCGCCACCTCACACACACTGCGCCCCCTTCTCGTGATTCCCGCCCGCATGGCGGCCACACGCCTTCCCGGCAAGCCGCTGGCCGACATTGCGGGCAAGCCAATGATCGTCCGTGTCTGGGAGATTGCCGCTGCCTGGGCCGCGCAGAACGCCGGTGCGCAGGTGCTGGTCGCCGCCGGTGATCAGGAGATCGTTGATGCGGTCCAAGCGGCAGGCGGCAAGGCCGTCATGACCGATCCGGACCTCCCATCGGGAACGGACCGATGCTGGGCCGCAGCCGAAACGGTGGACCCGGAGCAAAACTTCAACGTGGTGGTCAATCTTCAGGGCGACCAGCCGGTTTTCGATCCTGAGATCCTCAGTGCCGTTCTGACGCCGCTGGGCGATGCGTCCGTGGACATCTCGACGCTTGCCTCGATCATCGTTGACGAGCATGAGCGCGACAACCCAAACGTCGTCAAGCTGGTGCCAAGCTTCACCGTGCCGGATGTGCCCATTGCGAGAGTGCTCTATTTCACCCGCGCCACAGCACCTACCGGCGACGGACCGCTGTACCACCACGTCGGCATCTACGCGTTCCGGCGTGATGCGCTGAAGCAGTTTGTTGCCCTGCCACCGTCACCGCTTGAAGTCCGCGAGAAGCTGGAGCAGTTGCGGGCGCTCGAACATGGTATGCGTATAGATGCAGCAATCGTTCCCCAGGGCACCCGCATCGGCGTGGACAGCCCGGAGGACCTAGAGCGCGCGCGGGCCTATTTCAACAACGAGACTATATAACGAGACAGTGTCATGAGTGCCGACAGCACCCCAGATAACACCATCGTCTATCAGGGCGAACCGGGAGCCAATTCACAGATCGCCTGCCAGCAGGTGTTTCCGGGCATGACACCGCGCGCCTGCGCAACCTTTGAAGAGGCCTTTGCCGCCATTGCCGATGGCGAGGCGAAGCTTGGCATGATCCCCATCGAGAATTCACTCGCAGGCCGGGTCGCGGACATTCATCACCTGTTGCCGGAATCAGGCCTCTACATCATCGGCGAACATTTCCTGCGCATCCGCTTTGCGCTGATGGCCCCCAAGGGAGCCAAGCTTGCCGACATAAAGACCGCGCAAAGCCACATCATGGCACTCGGCCAATGCCGCAAGACTCTTAATTCGCTGGGCATTCTGGGCCAGGCGGGGGCAGATACCGCCGGGTCCGCACGGGAAGTGGCGGAATTGAATGATCCGACCCATGCAGCCTTGGCCACGCCTGAAGCCGCCGAGATTTACGGCCTCGACATCCTCAAGACCGACATGGAGGATGCGGACCACAACACGACCCGCTTCCTCATCATGGCAGCAGAGCCCGATGACGCGACACCGGAAGAAGAGCCTGTGATCACGAGTTTTGTCTTCCGTGTACGGAATGTTCCGGCGGCGCTCTACAAGGCCATGGGCGGCTTCGCCACCAATGGCGTCAACATGACGAAGCTGGAAAGCTATCAGATTGAAGGCTCGTTCAATGCCTCGCAATTCTATGCCGAGATTGAAGGCCATCCTGATGAGCGCTCGGTGCAACTGGCGCTCG
>JANQMQ010000643.1 GCA_028279995.1 Candidatus Phaeomarinibacter sp.
GCCCAGTCAGGCTGCGCGGGCAGCAGGTTCCAGTCATCCAACCTGTCTGTGGCTGGAAGTGCCGACCAGGCCGCGAGTTTTGCCGGCGCATTCAGCGGATGAGGCGGGCTCGGCAAGTCACGCATGCAGGCACGCCAGAACGGCGAGAACACCCTGTAAGGACCACCAGTCTTGGTCTTCACCGCCCAGGGTTCGAACAGAAGCGCTGCATTCGAGCTGTGAACCGCAATACCCTTTTCTTGCAAACCGGTCTTCAAGTCCGTGTCGCGGGCGATGGCGTGGGGTTCATAGAGGCGGTTCCAGAAGACAGCAGTGGCATCACATTGCTTGATCACATCTTCGAGCACACGCCCGGCCGGGCCACGTTTCAGGACAAGGGTGCTCCCCAGCGTGGACAGTTCGTCTGACAACGCCTCAAGGGACTTGTGCAGCCACCACCGGCTGGCGCCCCCTATGGCCCATTGGCCGGGGGTTTCGTCGTCGTGGATATAGAGGGCAATGACAGGCCGTCCCGTCTCAGCCGCGGCTGACAGGGCAGGATTGTCAACAATACGCAGATCCTGACGGAACCAGACAATGACGGGAGCAGAACTCACGGCTCTCTATGGCCTCAAAAATTGGTCTTTCACGCCCGCAACCGGCGCAGTTTCTATATGTTTTTCTACGCAAACTGCCTGAAAATGGATCATCCCCAGGCTGAGACCGGTTATTTGAGGCGCGCGGGCCTAGGATAGTGTCGCTGCCTCTATGAACCGGGCGACATGATCACTTGCCGGAACCATCTGGACCGCCTTTGGCGTTCCGATCTGGGCAACACGACCCTCCTCCAGAACCGCCATGCGGTCGGCGAGACGTCTTGCCTCGGAAAAATCGTGGGTGACAAAAACCACCGTTCGCGGCAGCTCGCTTTGGAGTTCCAGCAACAGGTCCTGGAGATCAACACGCGTAATCGGGTCGAGCGCTGAAAACGGTTGGTCCAGAAGCATGATGGCGGCCTCCACGCACAAGGCCCGTGCCAGTCCGACGCGCTGGCGCATGCCACCGGACAGTTCATGTGGAAACGCCAGCATATGCTGACCCAGCCCGACCCGCTCTAACCAGTGACGAGCGCGAGCCTCCCGGTCTGCCTTGTTCATTCCTTCGATCTGAAGGCCAAAAGCAGCGTTCTCTCCGACGGTGCGATGGGGGAAAAGAGCAAAACTCTGAAATACCATTGAAATCCGGTCACGGCGGAAGGCGACCAATTCACGCTTCTGCATGACCGCCACATCATGGCCATCAACAACCACGCGCCCGCGCTGTGGCTGGAGCAAACCGTTTATCAGGCGGATCAGCGTGGACTTGCCCGACCCAGAGAGCCCCATGACAACAAACAATTCACCTTCATCTATGGTGAGAGAGACATCGTCGAGCGCCAGAGTTGCCTCCAGGGTTCGTAGAATTCGTGTGCGCCCTGCGCGTTGACCGGCGGCTGCAAGGCCCTGCCGCAGGGTCCGCGACTGGCTTGCAAACAGATGAGAAACGCCGTCAATGGCAATCATCGTTTGCCGTCGCCCCCATTTGTCAGATGCCTGTTGCCGAAGGCCTGGGTGATCCGGTCCAGGACGATCGCAAGAACAACAATCGACAATCCGCCGACAAGCCCCTTGCCCACATCTGCACGCTGCAGTCCTTCCAGTACCGTTTTGCCGAGACCGGGGGCTCCGATCATCGATGCGATTACAACCATGGCCAGTGCCATCATTGTCGTTTGATTGATGCCCTGCAGGATGTTGGGAACTGCAAGAGGCAGTTCCACAGACAACAGCCGTTGCCGTGCAGTCGCCCCGAAAGCGTCCGCAGCTTCCAGCAATTCGCGCTCAATGAGCCGGAGCCCCAAATCCGTCAGGCGAACAAGCGGGGGCAGGGCATAGATGATGGTGGCCAGTATGGCCGGCACCTTGCCAAGTCCCAGCAGCATGGCCACCGGAATAAGGTAGACGAAGCTCGGGATCGTCTGCATGAGGTCAAGCACCGGCGAGATTGCCCGGCTGACAAGCGCGTTCTTGGCCATCGCAATGCCCAGCGGCACTCCGAGAACCGCGCTGAGGCCAACAGAGACGAGCACGATTGCCAGGCTCTGCATCGCGGCATCCCAAACGCCGAGCGCCCCGATAAGCCACATACCGGCGGTGCAGATGAGCGTCAGACCGATCCTGCGGGATGCCGCAAAGGCAAGTAGGGCCACCAGACACAGAACCACCCAGGGGGGAAGCG
>JANQMQ010000652.1 GCA_028279995.1 Candidatus Phaeomarinibacter sp.
GCACGAACATGGCTTGTCAGGAATTGGCCAGTTCCGCCAGTCAGTTAGCCGCGTGAGGATGTGTCACGGTGCTGGCACCGCCCGGCCGAGCGGATCAGCCGTCGGCGGCGGCGTTGACCGCAGGCGGGCGCCCAGATCTGCCATCAAGCGCTGACGAACAGCCCGCCCCAGGACGGCATAGCCTTCTTCATTGAAAGTCAGCCCGTCCCATTTGTAGAGGCTCTCATCCATGCGCCCGTCATCAGTTGCAATGAGCGAAGCCACATCAACAAAGTAGACCCCTGGATTGGCATCTGCGAGCGCGCTGAGCTGGGCATTCGCCTGCGCAAAGGCCGGCCACCGTGCTGAACGCATCGGCGACGGCGTGATCGAAAGAATGTAAACCTGCGGGGCATCGCGCGGCCGCAAACCGGAAGGGCGCAGCAGGGCAATCAGTTCCGCCATGTCCGCTTCTACCTGGTCCGGCGGCTTGCCACCTACATCCGCCAGATCATCCGCACCGGCAGAAACAACAACCGCTGACGGCTCATGAGGCAGAACAATACGCGGCGCGTAGGCGGTGACATGAGAGACATGCGCGCCACCAAAGCCGCGCTTGATGACCGGCAGGGGCGCCAGCGCCTGCTCCAGATTGTCCCATTGGCGGATTGTCCCACCGCCGACGAAAACAATCTGATCCTTGTCCGGTGGGTTGGAAATATCGAGCCGCTCGAACTCGGCAATCTCGCCGGCCCAGTAGCCCGGATCGCTTGAGGCAAGCAGCACGTAAACAAGAAACGCAAAAAGAACGAGCAGGAGAGCGGACACGATTGCGGCGACGCGGATTGCCCCGCGCCGCCAGCCTCGTGATACCCCGTCGTCGACTCTGTTCAGCGACACTTATTCAGTAACAAGAACAATCTTGCCCTTCACTTTGCGCGCTGCCATGTCCTTGAGCGCGGACGCCGCATCCGACAAGGGATACGTCTTGGACACGTGCGGCTTGATCTTGCCATCCTTGAACCAAGCCATCAGCTCGGCGAGGTTCTGCTTGTTGCGCTCGGGCTCGCGCGCCGTAAACGCACCCCAGAACACACCAACGATCTGGCAGCCCTTGAGCAGCGCAAGGTTGAGCGGCACCTTGGGGATCGGGCCGGACGCAAAGCCAACCACCAGGAAACGGCCTTCCCAGTTGGTGGCGCGGATCGCAGGCTCGGAGTAATCGCCGCCGACCGGATCATAGACAACGTCCGCACCCTGACCACCGGTGAGCTCCTTGATCTTTTCCGAAAGCTCTTTTTGCTGCGCGCGATCAAGTTCGCCGGTGGGATAGACAAAGCCCTCATCCGCACCATGGTCCTTGGCGACCTGTACCTTTTCTTCGGTCGAGGCGGCTGCAATGACGCGCGCGCCCATGGCCTTGCCAAGCTCAACAGCCGCAAGGCCAACACCACCGGCGGCACCAAGCACCAGAAGCGTTTCACCCGGCTGGATATTCGCCCGGTCCTTCAGCGCGTGATGCGACGTGCCATAGGTCATCAGGAAGGCGGACGCGGACACAA
>JANQMQ010000676.1 GCA_028279995.1 Candidatus Phaeomarinibacter sp.
AGAGCGATGACCCGATCACCATGATCGTGTCCTCACCCGGTGGTCACGTTGAGTCCGGCGACATGATCCACGACATGGTCAAGTTCATTAAGCCGAAGGTCCGCATGGTCGGCTCCGGCTGGTGTGCGTCCGCCGGTGCGCTGATCTATGTCTCAGCAGACAAGGAAGAGCGCGTCTGCCTGCCCAACACCCGCTTCCTGCTGCACGAACCGCGCGGCGGCATCGGCGGGTCCGCGTCCGACATCGACATTCAGGCGCAGGAAGTGATCAAGATGCGTGAACGCCTGAACCGCATTTTCGCGGAAGCAACCGGTCAGTCCTACGAGCAGATCGTCAAGGACACGCACCGTGACTACTGGATGAGCGCGGAAGAAGCCAAGGAATATGGCGTCGTCTCCCGCATCATCACAAATATCAGCGAGCTCGGCTAAAAACCTGTCCGTCCACGGACAAAGGAAAAAGATCATGAGTGACGAGAGCAATACGCCAGAAGGCGTTGACCCGGACGACTACGGTGCGGACTCGATCAAGGTCCTCAAGGGCCTTGATGCTGTGCGCAAGCGTCCAGGCATGTATATCGGCGATACCGATGATGGCTCGGGCCTGCACCACATGGTCTATGAGGTCGTGGACAATGCCATTGACGAGGCTTTGGCCGGACATTGCGATACGGTCAACGTCATCCTCAATGCGGATGGGTCTGTTGCCGTGCGCGACAATGGCCGCGGCATCCCCACCCAGATGCATTCAGAAGAAGGCATCTCGGCGGCTGAAGTTATCATGACCCAGCTGCACGCAGGCGGAAAATTCGACCAGAACTCCTACAAGGTCTCCGGCGGCCTGCACGGGGTCGGTGTGTCCGTGGTGAATGCACTGTCCGTCCGCCTTGACCTCACCATCTGGCGCGACGGCAAGACCCACCAGATGCGCTTTGTGCATGGCGACAGCGAGGGTCCGCTGTCTGTCACCGGTGACGCGCCGCAGGACGAGTCCAAGGGACAGCTGCGCACCGGCACGGAGATCACCTTCCTGCCGTCACCCGACACGTTCACCATGACGGAGTTTGATTTTTCAACGCTTGAGCACCGTCTGCGCGAACTTGCCTTCCTCAATTCCGGTGTGCGCATCACCATCTCCGATCTGCGCGGCGTCGAGCCGAAGGAAGTTGAGCTTTACTACGAAGGCGGCATCGAGGCCTTTGTGCGTTACCTCGATCGCAACCGGGCATCGGTATTTGAAACACCCATTTCCATCCACGCCGAGAAGGACGACATCACCGTCGATGTGGCCCTGTGGTGGAATGACTCGTTTCATGAGAACGTGCTGACCTTCACCAACAACATTCCCCAGCGCGATGGTGGTACACACCTTGCGGGCTTCCGCGGCGCACTGACCCGTGTCATCAACGGCTATGCCAATGCCCACGGCCTGCTGAAGCGCGAGAAGGTATCGCTCACCGGTGACGACGCCCGCGAAGGCCTGACCTGCATCGTGTCGGTCAAGGTGCCGGACCCCAAATTCTCGTCCCAGACGAAAGACAAGCTGGTGTCATCAGAAGTGCGCCCGATTGTCGAGAGTGTCGTCAACGAGCAGCTCAACAGCTGGTTCGAAGAACATCCCAATGAGGCCAAGAGCATCATCGGCAAGGTGGTTGATGCTGCCGCCGCCCGCGAAGCTGCGCGCAAGGCCCGCGAACTGACCCGCCGCAAGGGCGCGCTGGATGTGTCATCCCTTCCCGGCAAGCTTGCAGACTGCCAGTCAAAGGACCCGGCCATTTCCGAACTCTTCCTGGTGGAGGGTGATTCAGCTGGCGGCTCAGCCAAGCAGGCCCGGGACCGCACCAATCAGGCCGTCCTGCCCCTGCGCGGCAAGATCCTCAATGTCGAGCGTGCCCGCTTCGACAAGATGCTGTCGTCCAATGAAATCGGTACGCTCATCACGGCACTTGGCACCGGCATCGGCCGCGATGGTTTCAACATCGAGAAGCTGCGCTACCACAAGGTCATCATCATGACTGATGCCGACGTGGACGGTGCACATATCAGAACGCTGCTGCTCACCTTCTTCTACCGGCAGATGCCCGAGGTGATCGAAGGCGGCTACCTCTATATCGCCCAGCCGCCCCTGTACAAGATCAAGCGCGGCAACTCGGAAACCTACGTCAAGGATGAACGCGGCCTTGAGGACTATCTCATCGCCACCGGCCTGGATGGTGCCGTGCTGACACTCCATTCCGGCGAGCAGATAGGTGGTGCTGACCTCGCATCTCTTGTGGAAGAGGCCCGTCAGGCCCGTACGGCCCTTGATGCCGTCCGCGCCCGCTATCCGGTCTTCATTGTCGAGCAGGCTGCCATTGCCGGTGCGCTCAACCCCGACCTGATGGGCGATACGGAAAAGGCGACGGAAGCCGCATCATACATCGCCCGCCGCCTTGATCTCCTGTCCGAAGAAACCGAGCGTGGATGGAAAGGTCAGCCTACGGATGATGGGGGCCTGCTGTTCGAGCGCGAAGTGCGTGGCGTGCGGGAAGTTCACGTGATTGACGGGCGCCTCATCGGCTCAGCCGATGCCCGCCGTCTGGACGCCATGTCCGCGCGTCTGCAGGAGGTCTACCTCAAGGCGGCAACGCTGGTCCGCAAGGAGGGCAAGCCCATCGAGATTCGCAGCCCCATGCAGTTGCTTGACGCCGTCTTTGACGCCGGCCGCAAGGGCAATGCTATGAGCCGCTACAAGGGCCTGGGTGAGATGAACCCCGAACAGCTCTGGGAAACAACACTCGATCCCGCCGCCCGCACCCTGCTGCAGGTCAAGGTCGAGCACATGGACGAAGCCAACGACCTGTTCGAAAAACTCATGGGCGACGTCGTCGAACCCCGCCGCGCATTCATTCAGGACAATGCGCTGCAGGTAGCCAACCTCGACGTCTAGGGGTGCAGTACCATGCGACCTGACAGCGACTGGAAAGTTGAAGGGGCAACGACCGGTTTTGCTGCCTTCATGCGGAACTTCTCTGGCAACCGCCGAACGGCCTTGGAACGTCGTGCGGCGCTGGCGGTCATGACGGCAGCGCCTCTATTGGCTCTAGTCGCCATTCTGGTCGAAGGGCGCAGCCTTGCCATGTGGCAGATCGTTCTGCTGATGGTATTGGCAGTTGATCTCGGCGGTGGCGTCTTTGTGAATGCCACAGCTGCCGCCAAGCGCTGGTATCACCGCATGGGCGCGCGCGACTGGCATCACCTCACGTTTGTTCTGCTACATGTGCACCCGCTGCTGGTTGCCTGGCTGTTTCCGGAATCGGGCTGGGCATGGGC
>JANQMQ010000681.1 GCA_028279995.1 Candidatus Phaeomarinibacter sp.
GTTCTGTAAAGCGGATGCTGATGGCGGGCTCAATGGTGGTGTAGAGGTCGTTGAGCTCCTCGTCCCGGTTGTCCGCATCAAACGTATTGTCATTCTGGATCTCGATGGGGATTTCCCCCTCGATCCGCGGAAACAGGGTTTCGTCGGCAAGTGCCGGCGCGGATGCAAAGCTCGCAGCAGCAAGCAGTGCACCCAGAGACGTAAGCGTCCTGGTTGCAGTCATTTCGGGTTGTCCCCCACAAGATGCCCGCGACTGACCTTCGCGGGCGGATACGTGTCCAAAGGCCCAGCGCCTTCGGTACTGTTGTCGGTCTGTCATGAATGAGAATGATTTGCAACAATAATGCGAGTGGTTATCACTCGCGACTTATTGAAGCAGCCTCAACCACGATCGCTAACACCCTCAGAACAAAGGACTATCGCGCACCTGGCATTTGATGTATGAAGTGCGTAGTTCTAATCCGCGTTTTGAGGGATTGAGATCATGAGCCGGTGCGCAGAACACCGGCGCGACTACCGGGGGACACGACCACATGACTTTCACCAGCCATCAGCGCCTGCTCGTGCAGCACGGCCTCATCATCATGCTGCTCGGCCTGATCGGTGGCTTTTTTCTGCTGTTCGCAGCCCTCGGCCAGATATCCCTGTCGCCGCTGCCGCTGGCCTTTGACTACGTGATCCCCGGCGACACGGCCCAGTGGCGCGCCGTCCATGTGGGCAACATCGTGAACGGGCTAATGGCGATCATCTTCGCCCTGCTTATTCCCATGCTGACGCTCAGCGCAAAGACGACGCGCCTGATCTCGATCGGCCTCGTCTGCACCATTTGGGGCAACGCCCTGTTTTACATTTTCGGCATTCTGACGCCCAATAAGGGCCTGTCGCTCGGCGACAATCCGGTGGGCGAAGCAAGCTGGGCCGCGCCCATCGCCTTCCTGCCCGCCTTCATCGTCGCCTTCGTGCTGATGGTGATCGTCGTCGTCATGCTGCGGAACCTGCCTGCTGCTGACGACACCAAGTAGTGTAACTGGGTAATGCGTTTGGACGTCCTGTCATCAGGAGACACATCATGTCTGAGCACCAGACCGAAACAGTGAGTGATGCCGAGGATCCCCCTTTTGAGCATCTCCCGTTTGAGCACCCGATGGACAACATCATTGTGCGGCCGTTGGATTTTGAGGTGGAGAAGCTCGATACAGGTCGCGTCGTCTGGAGCGACACGTCGCCGGAATTCGCGATCTACTTGAATGCTTTTGGCGTCCATGTGCCGTATTTCGAGCGCTATCTCATCCGCTCCATGTCGACCGCCAAGAGGCACGTGACGGACAAACGCCTGCGCGCTGACATGAGCGCCATCACCGGCCAGGAAGCCCACCACGCCAAGAACTTCCTGGAATTCAACAAGGTACTGGCGGACCGCTATCCGCGTGTCGCGGAACTGGATGAACGCGCCCGTGCTTACTTCACTGAGCACGCCAAGACGGATTCCCTCAAGCGGCTTGTCGGGTTCACCGCCGGCTACGAGACCTTCACTTTCCTAGCCGGCATGATCATCCTAGCCAACTATGAGAAGTGGATGCAGGACTCAGATCCCGCCATCAAGGCGCTGTGGGTCTGGCATCAGGTGGAAGAAGTCGAGCATGGCGCAGTCGCTTTTGAGGTCTACAAGGACCTGTTCGGCGACCATGAGTGGTACCGCAAATACATGATCCTCGCAGCGCTGCTCCATATCGGAAAAGAAGCGCTGGCGGCATACTTCCACATGGCCAGAGTCGAAGGCTATTTCAAAAACCCTGTGAGCGGCGCGAAGGCGACATGGTTCGTGTTCGCAACCTTCGGCCAGATGGTCTGGCACTCGCTGCCGACCTTCTCCAGCCGCTACCACCCTCGCGTCCACCCGCTCGCCACAACCAAGCAGAACAAAATTGCGGTTGCATGGCGGCGCTATCTCAAGAAGGGTGGGGATGTCCTGACAATCGACCGGGCCAAGATGAAGGAAATCATTGGTTTTGGTTGAGGCGTGTGATCGCGCCGGGCAGCAACAAGAGCAATAACAGCGCCCGGGCCATCATCGACCCCACCATCGATCATGTGCCCTGCGCCTTGAGGGGAGGGCACAACTGCCATGGACAGCTTTCTATTTTCAATGGACTGGGTGCTGCCGCTGCGCAGTGACTGGGCAACGCCGATTGCGCAGGGCTTTACCTGGATGGGCTACACGCCGTTCTTCCTGATGTTCCTGCCCATCGGCTACTGGCTGTGGGACCGCAGTATCTTCACCCGGCTCACCGTACTGGTCGCCATCGTCGCGGTGGTCAATGGCTGGTTCAAGGATTTCTGGCAGGACCCGCGCCCCGGCGCTGACATACAGCTTGATGGCCGCGTTACCGGCTCGCCGGGACGGCCATCCGGCCACACGCAAGTCGCTGTCGCCATGTGGATGTGGCTAGCCTACGAAATCAATCGTCCGTGGGCGTGGGTCGTAGGCGTCATTCTGGCGGTCGGTGTGAGTTTTTCGCGTTTGTATCTAGGGGTGCACGATGTGGACGATGTGCTGACGGGGGCGGCGCTGGCGCTTGTGACCCTGGCGGCCTTCTACTGGCTGACCCGCCCGGGCAATTCATTGACGGAAGCATTGCGCGAGTCTGTTGTCGTTCAGCTCGTTCTCCTGGTGATGCTTGTTCCGATCATTGCAGCGGTCTGGCCCGCGGCATCCGATGCCGTCGGGGCAGCCATTCACTCCGGGTCTGCCCCCACGCTCACGGTTCTTTTCCTGCTGGCAGGCTGGCTGATCGGCAGCGCCCTCGACAAGCGTCTTGCGCCCGAGCAAGCGGCCCGTCCCGCCTGGTGGCAGATGATCATCATGGCGGTGGGCGGCATTGTCGTCCTGTTCGCCCTGCGGGAGGGCATAGAGGCGGCAGGTGCATTCATTGGCCTGGGTGACACTACCGTTGGCTTTGTCGGTGCGATGATGCTCGGGTTCTACATGACAGCGCTTGCCCCGATGGCCTTCAGGGCCATCGGGTTGATGCGCTGACGGGCTGTCTGCTGATGTCAGAGATCTAGTTCTGACGCAGCGGACCGGTTGGTGTCAGCCGTGCTTCATCGTCTGCCACATCCGCCGCATAGAGCAGCATCTCAGACGTCTGGGGCATACCGACACCCGAGGCCAGTCTGGAGAGCATCTCCAGAACTGCCCGCATTTGCACGGCGGCTTCTTCTGCATTTGCCGGCCACTCACCTGCGCCTTTCTGGATATGAGCGGGGTCAAAATCATGCAACATGGCTGATATTCCCCACATCTGCATCTGCGGCATCAAGCGGTACAAATATCTCGCTCGAAATCCCGTGCATCTTGCGCAGCTGCGCGACGAGGCCCTTGCTCACAGGGAAGTATCCGGCAATGAACTCGCCTTCTGGAAACGGCTTGGCGGGCCCATAGTAGCGCACTGGCAAACCTGACTTTTCCAGCGAGCCTTTGGCCACCTGCTCGTAGGTCACGAAATTCAGCCGGTCCACACCGTGGTGCAGCGCCCACTCAACATTGGCGATCTGCAACTCGCCATACCAGCGGCGCTGTTGGTCTGTCGCCATCGTGACGTCCAGACCCGACCGTGAGCCTTCTGCGGCATTTGCGGTTCTGGGCAGTGCGCGGTCCGTTGCAAGGTCAGGCCAGAGTTCGGCCAGCATGTAGGGGTGATCGCAGGTAATCATCCGCGTCTGGCAAACGACCTTGCCGGACCCGTCCATCCCCACGAGGTAGCGGGCGCGCAGCGTGTCGAACTCGTCGAACTCCATGCCCTGATGTTCCGGTACATCCCAGTCTACCCGTTGGCGGTACAGCATATGCCGGAGTCGATGCATCGACGCGTGGATATGCTCATGCGGGTACGGCGCAATACAAGGCTGGGCTAACGCAAACTCGTAGATCATGTGATTGGCTCCTGTTTAGGAGCCAACTCTGCGAAATTGCGTTTTTGAGCGGACCTACAAACTCATGTGGGATATGTCGGCAATACCCATCATGTGAGCCTTAACCGCAGCATGGAGTCGGGTATTTACCTGAAGTTTCTGGAAGATGTGCTTCGTATGAAACCTTACAGTGTTCTCGGAAATAGACAGTATGCCGCCTATTTCCCAGTCGGTCTTGCCGTCGGCCATCCAGCGCAACACTTCAAGCTCGCGTTGCGTGAGTTGGGTTGAGCCCTGAGCTTCCTTGGCGCGGTTCTGCACATGCAGAGCATGCATAGCGCTTGTCATGGCGTATACGGACATGAGGACCTGGTCTTCGTCGGCAAAATGGTCGCCGCAGACGGAAACAGCCCCATGATATCCATCTCCCAGAGCAAGCGATGTGCTTATCCCGTGCGCCAGCCCGGCATCTGCGGCCATGCCAACAAACTCGCGAGTCTGCTTGGTTTTTCCGGGGCACGCTGCCCATGTGAATGGTGTGAGGTCGCGGGTGGAGCGCTCAAGAATTGGGTCGTTCACATACAGCCCGTCGCCGACATAACTCTTGAGCCAGTCTTCGCTGAATGAGGTGCTTTCGATCAGATGCTCGCCCGCGCCGTCTATGCTGGGCGCTCTCACGCCATACATGTGTCGGCTGAAACCGAGGTCAGACATTGCGGATGCCCACGCATCAATTTCCCGGCCATTTGCTGCGGCCGAACTCAATCGATCAAGGTAATCAGCGAACATTCCGTATCCCCCGGAACTAACCTGCGGGGAAGACTATCACTTCGCATCTGCCGCGGCGAGCAACAACTGGCTGCAGGCGTGGAATCAGATTGTGCCTCAGAGCTTCAGTAACCGCAAAAAGGTTGGTGCTGGCCCCCAGTTTCATTCTCGCCGACCGCATCTGATTGGCAATTGTCCGTGGGCTGACACCCCGAATACGGGACATTTCCTTATAATTTGCGATGTCACAGCTGCTCAGCAGGCTGAGGTTCCATATTTCAGCGGGACTGAGAAGGGTAGGCGGTTGCGACCGAGTCCAGTCGATTGACCGTGCCAGAACGGCTTGCGCCTTGGCATCCCTGAGATGTCCCATTCTGCGTACCCATAGTCACTGAATCACTTTTCAGATCGATAGTGTCAGCGCACCTATGGTCTGAAAACTATGCAGTCACATAGGTCGGGCGGAGCGGACATAGGCAATCCATTTCAAATATGTGGGTAAATAAATTGGCAGAGTAAGTGACATAATAAGGTCGTTCGTGGCAGATTGCGCGCTCGCAATTTGGGCAGCCCCCTTTTTGCCCCGCCAGAGCCGCTGGAGACCCCTATGCTGGAACCGGACAAAAACCCGAACCCATCCTTGATGGTGGATCCGCCAGCCTGGTTCCGCTGGGCCATGCGTTGGCAGCTGGATGCGGTCACCAATGTGCGCCGCGTGCGCAAACGCCGAGACAAGTTCGAGGCCAACCGGAAGAAGCAGGGCGCACCCCATGAAGTGCACTACTTCCACCAGCTGGATGACCCGTACTCCCATCTCGCCGCCCAAATCCTCAATAAGTTTGCGGACAGGTATGACGTCTCGGTCATACCCCATCTGATCCGCGCCACCGGTGGCCGCAATCAGCCGGAGCTTGAAAAAC
>JANQMQ010000692.1 GCA_028279995.1 Candidatus Phaeomarinibacter sp.
ATGTACCGAAGCAGGGTGATGTCCCCTGCCCGGCCCTTGCCGAAGCAGAAATCATACCCCACAGCCACATGTATGGCACCCAGCCCCTCAATCAGGACTTCCGTCACGAACTCCGGCGCGGTCAGCGCCGCCATATGAGCGTCAAACGGGAGAGCGTAGACGATATCGACCCCCTGATCCGCCAGCAGCGCGAGCTTGGCGCGGAAGGAGGACAGGCGGAAGAAGGGCGCGTCGGGCGCAAAAAACTGGCGCGGATGTGGCTCAAAGACCATGACCGCAAGCGGCGCGCCCATCTCCCGTGCCAGGTCGCGCGCGGTGCCGATCACCGCCTGGTGGCCCCGGTGCACACCATCAAAATTGCCAATGGCGACAACCGCGCCGCGGGCAATGTCCGGCACATCTGTATGGTGGCGGAATATCCGCATGGGGATGCCGCTGGTCCTTCGAATTCAAACAGAAATTGGCTTGGGCGCGCGGGTTCGGGCTGGCCCCAACTAGGGCGCAGGTGACGAACAGTCAAGTCCGCGGGCATACGGGATACCGGAAACATGCTCGCATCGGGAGATGGATTGGCACGCACAACCCGTGATTGAGAGCGCCCACAACCGCTCGTTTTGCTGTTAACGGTTTTTCAAACCCGTCTGCGTAAATTGTCATCAAGTGCAAAGGAAATGCACGCGTCATTTGATTGAACTGAGGCAGAACGATGGCTGTTAACTTGTCCATGCCCGTGCTTGTAGTCGACGACTATAAGACCATGATCCGGATTATCCGTAACTTGCTCAAGCAGCTTGGCTTCTCCGACGTGGATGAGGCCGCTGACGGCACCGAAGCACTCGGCAAGATGAAGGAACGCGGTTACGGCCTCGTTATCTCCGACTGGAACATGGAGCCGATGACCGGCTACCAGCTCCTGAAGGAAGTGCGCGCGGATGAAACACTCAAGCCGACGCCGTTCATCCTGATCACGGCTGAATCCAAGACGGAAAACGTGATCGCCGCCAAGAAGGCCGGTGTGAACAACTACATCGTGAAGCCGTTCAACGCGGCCACGCTGAAGTCCAAGATCGAAGCCGTTATCGGCGAGTTCTAGACCTCAAAGACATTACGCCCATCTGAGGCGCGGAATGGCGTAGCGCGGAGATAATCCACGCTGCGCCATTGTCGTTTTGAGCAGGGCTTCATCCGGCGCGTCCGGGTTGTCACCAAACTCCCGGGCGTGAATGCCGGCCGTCACAAACAGCGCGTCCATGCCTTGCGCCTTGGCGCCGGGAATATCCGTCGGCAGGCCGTCGCCGATGAACAGCACCTTGCTCCAGTCACCTTCCGCGCGCTCAACATCCAGCGTTGCCAGCATCTCGCGGGCCAGCCGGTAGATCGGCGGGTGCGGCTTGCCGGAATACTCCGCCACACCACCCATTTCCTCGTAGAGCTTGGCCAGTGACCCGGCGCAGGTAATAAGACGCGGGCCGCGCTCTACCACCAGATCCGGGTTGGCACAGATCATCGGCAGTTTCCGCTCGATCAGACCGGGAAAAAGTCCGCGATAGTCTTCTGCGGTTTCTGTTTCATCGTCCCACGGACCGGTGCAGATGATGAAGTCGGCTTCGTCTTCGGGATCCCGCGACCGGATGATGTCCATGCCTTCGAACAGGGAGTGGTCGCCGCGATCCGGACCCAGATGGAAACAGCGTGACCCGTAGTTGCCTTCACGCACCATCATGCGGGTACCGTCGCCGGAAGTCACAATCGCGTCCCAGCTGTCCTCCGGCACGCCGATCTGCGCCAGCTGCCCGGGAATGCCTTCCGCCGGGCGAGGCGCGTTGGAGACAAGCACCACCGGTCCACGTTCTTGCCGGAATTTCTTCAGCGCAGCACAGGCCGCATGATGGGGCTGCTGGCCATTGTGAATGACCCCCCAGACATCACAGAGGATTGCGTCATAGTCGGACGCGATGTCACCAAGGGTGGAAATGAGACTGGTGGTCGGTGCGGGAGATATATCTGACATGGCGGCGGAGTATCGGCCCCGTGCAGCCGCGTCAAGCGGCGCGCCTGCTGATCAGCACCTAGATGCGAACCTGGCGCAGTTCTTCTCTTGGATCAGCCGCCGGGTCTGACGGAGCAGACAGCGCGTCTTCTCGCACCGCCCGGGGCTCGCCGAACAGGAAGCCCTGGCCGTAGCCGATATTGAGATCAAGAACCGACACAGCGGCCCGCTCGTTCTCAATACGCTCTGCGATCAGGTCAATGCCGTTGCGCTCAAACAATGCCTTGATGTCGTCCGCCCGCACCAGCGAGCCGGTGCCGCGCAGATCCCCCAACAGCATATCGGCGGGTACTTTCACGAAGCGGAAGCCCATGTCGTAAAGCTCGCTCAGATTCATGTCGAGGCGGCTCACATGATCGAGCGAGAAGCGGAAACCCAGTGCCCGCAAGGCTTCCAGGCTCGCCTTCTCAATGGGGCCAAGGCCATCATAGGCGGCCTGTGAAAACTCGAAATACATGTGCCCGGTCAGATCGTCATTGTGTTCCATGAACTCGACGAACTGCGGGAAGAATTCCGCATCCAGCAGCGAGTGGGCGGAGATGTTGCAGAAGACGCCGATGTCGCGGCTGCGCGCCACAAGGCGGCGGACCACCTGAACGCACCGGAACAGCAGCAGATTATCGACAACCGGCATCATGCCCGCAGGCTCCGCCACGCGCATGTAGTCACCCGGCATGATGATTTCGCCTTCGCTGCCGCGCAGGCGGGTCAGGCCTTCATAGAACCGGGTGCGGCGCTGCGGCAGTGTCACGATGGGCTGCAGGTACAGGTCAACGCGGTTTTCTTCCAGCGAGGCGCGGATGGTTTCAATCATCTCGCCTTCGGTCACAGGCTCGGCAACGTCGCCTTCAAGTGGCAGGCGCGTCTGGTCGAGAACCGGTTCGCTTGTGCGATCAGCCGCGCGCCGGGCCGGCGACGATGTGTTCACACCCGCTTCAACACTCTCAGCCAGACCTTTGACAAGAGTTTCAACAAGGCGGACTTCACTGGACAGCTGCTCGTTGCGCGCTGCTGTTTGATGATCAAGAGAGGTTTCAAGCTCCGCGACATGTTCCTGGAGTTTTTCCATGTCGCGGCTCATGGCTGCGGTGACTGACCGCAAGCCGCGCAGTTCGGTTTCCAGCAGGGCGCGCTCGGAATGGCGGCCCACCAGCGCATGGGCCTGCCCGGCAAACAGAAGCAATACGGCCCCGATCAGGATGGCGGATGAGGGTTCAAGCCCAACGGCGCGATGCAGGACCACTGTCACAGCCGCTATGACGACTGCGTAAGACGCAAAGATCAGACCGTTGTTGAGCCAGGACGGCATGGCGACAGCAGACTTTCTGGCGCAAAATCGCTTGAAATCTGCCGATTTGCGCATGGTGAACAGATTCTTGACGCCAGTCTTGCCGTCAGGGTTTGAGAAATCGTTAACCACGACGGGCACAAGCGGATATGCGGGCGGATATGCGGGCGGATATGCGGGCGAATTTGCCGGTGGCGGGGCTCTTGCCTAAGTTGCGCGGCCATGCGGCACAGAACTCCCCCCATCGGGCCCGACGGGCTTTGGATATTCGGCTATGGCTCTCTCATGTGGGAGCCGGGCTTTGACTATGTACGCGCGGAACATGCCCGGCTTGCCGGGTGGCACCGCCGCATGAGCATGATCGCCACCAAGTCCTATGGCTGGCCATCCCGCCCGGGCATGGCAGCGGGCCTGCATCCGCGCGGCACGGTGGACGGGGTCGCGTTCCTGGTTGCACCGGAGATCTGCGCAGACATTCTGCCGATTCTCGCCGCGCGGGAATGGGCGTATCTCAGCATCATGGCGCCGGTCCGTCTGTCAGGCGGGGACAGCGTGCGGGCGCTTACCTATCTTGCCAATCCGGTGAACGGGCGATTCCGGCTCAGCCAGCATGAGGGCGACTTCCTGCGGCGGCTCAACCATGGTGTCGGTCGCAAGGGCCGCGCGTCGGACTATGTCCGCCTGTCAGCCGAGGCGCTGAGCGATCATGGGGTCCGCCGCTCCGACCTTCATGACCTGGTCCCTCTCATTGACGGCAGTCGCGGCAACTGCCGCCGTGTCAGACGCCGCGGCAATTGAATCGAGCAGACCGGCCAGAAACCTGATACACGGACCGCCCGACTGTTTGACGTCCGAAAGGAAGCCTCCCGTGACCGCGCATGATTTCAGCTTTCCCTCCATCACCGGCGACGCCATCAACCTGGCTGACTTCAAGGGCCAGACGCTGCTGGTGGTCAACACGGCCAGCGAGTGCGGGTTCACACCACAATATGGTGACCTGCAGCGGCTGTGGGAGCGCTACAGGGACCGTGGTCTTGTGGTGCTGGGCATTCCGTCCAATGATTTCGGCGCGCAGGAGCCCGGGACGGAAGCCGAGATTCATGACTTCTGCACCGCCACCTACTCCGTCGACTTTCCCATGACCTCAAAGCAGACGGTCATCGGAGACGATGCGCACGACTTCTACAAATGGGCGGCTACTGAAGGCGGCGACGCCGCGGTGCCGGGCTGGAACTTTCACAAGCTGCTGATCGGGCCGGACGGTACCTTCATCAAGAGCTTTGCGCCAAAGGTCACACCCATGTCTGATGACCTGCTGCGTGACCTGCGGCTGGTTGTCGAGGACGCGTAAAGCCCGACTCACCTGAGCAAATAGCAACCCAAGCGTGTGCCCCTCTGCCGATGCAGCGGGAATAGACCTACCCATGGTTGAAGGTGTGCCGGAATTAGCCACGCCTTAATACTCCACGTGCCACACGGATGCCGGGGACATCATCTGCGCATGATGGGGCGGGCACTTCGTGACCGTGTCGGCATGCGTGCTACGGAATGGATATCCGGTGCGCGATTTACTGCCTGCTGCTTTTCTTGCCATTGCCGGTATGTGTGTCCTTGTAGGTGTGACACTTGCTCCGACAACGGATGATCCCACAGTCGTCATCTTCACCTCTGAACTCAGTCAGGACGACAGGGTGGCGCGGGCTGCGCATCTTGGCGGGACGATTGTCAGCGTTCCATCCCAGGGGCCGGAATCACTGGGGCGGACAATTTTCGTCACGTTCGACAACCTTCCCACTTTTCAGCAAATCAATGACCTAGGTGTCATCGCAATTCTGAGCGCTGTCGGCGCATCAGGTTGCGCGGGTCAGCAAGTTTAAAGTCGCGCGTGTCGTTGGGCTGAGACACACGCACACATTTGAGAGCGAAGACAAGATATGGAACAGATCAAGGAAATCCGGCGCACAGCGAGTACAGCGCTGATGGCATTTATCTGGGCCCAGGTTGGCGTTGCCATCCTGCTCGGCGCGGTTACCGGCCAGCCCATTCTCACGCCCGCGGCCATGATCGCGGTTCTTGCCGCGGCCAATACGGCGGCGTGGTGGGTGGGGCGCGGCAATGCGCAAAACAGGTTCACCACAGCGGTTGCCGTTTCACTCAGCGTTGCCGTTCTGGTCTATCAGATGACAGGCCACCCCTGGCAGCTTGATCTGCATATGTATTTCTTCGCCGCACTGGCCATTCTGGTGGTGCAGGCGGACAGCCGGGCGCTTCTTCTGGGTGCCGCGGTGGTCGCGGTTCATCACCTGGTTCTCAACTTCGTTCTGCCGTTTGCCATCTTCCCTGATGGCAGCGACCTCATGCGCGTCGTCCTGCATGCGGTGGTCGTTGTGCTTGAAACAGGGGCCCTGCTGTGGCTCACAGAACGCCTCATTTCGGGCTTCGCCACTGCCGAAAACTCTATCGCCAAGGCGAATGACGCGCTGGCTCAGGTGGAGTCGCTTACCGCAGAACGCGAAGCCGAACAGGAACGGCAGCGTGAGGCGCGCCGCGCCCAGATGCTCCAGGTGGCGGATGATCTTGAAAGCGACGTCAGGGGCGTTGTGGAAAGCGTCAGCGGTGCGGCCACACAGGCCAACACCGTTGCCGAGCAGGTGAAGTCGGCCACGGAAGCTGCCAGTGAGCGCTGCGAGGCGGTCTCCCACGCGTCCGCTGAATCTGCCAGCAGCGTGCAGGTTGTCGCAGCTGCGACGGAAGAACTCGGTGCGTCGATCTCGCAGATTGCAAGCCGCGTTGGCGAATCCAGCCGCTCCGCCCGGGCGGCGGTCGATGAAGCGGATTCCGCTGTGGACGCGTCCCAGCAGCTCAATGCGGAAACCGACAAGATCGGTCAGGTCATCAGCCTAATCGAGGATATTGCCAGCCAGACCAACCTCCTCGCGCTCAACGCGACCATTGAGGCCGCGCGCGCCGGCGAAGCAGGCAAGGGCTTTGCAGTCGTGGCCAGTGAGGTGAAGGGCCTTGCTTCGCAGACCGCGAAGGCGACGGAAGAGATCACCGGCACCATTGAAAGCATGCGCGACAGCGCCAACTCGGTGACCGGTGCCATTGACGCCATTCGCAAGCGCATTCAGTCCATTGACGAAGAAAGCGCCGCTATCGCCGCGGCCATCGAAGAACAGACCACGGCGACGTCCGAGATCGGTCAGAACACGGACGCGGCAGCCCAGAGCGTGGGCGGCGTGGATACCAATATCGGTCAGGTGCTGGATCAGACCCGCACCTCAAGCGACAGCGCGACCGAGATTGCCCGCATCGTCGATGACATGAACACCCGCACGGTGGCCCTGCAGGGGCGGCTTGATGCGGTACTGGAGCGGTTGCGCGCCGCCTAGGCAACTTTCCGCTTCAAAACAGAAAAGCCCCCGCCGGATTTCCGGCGGGGGCTTTTTGTCTGGTCTGATGCCGCGTTAGGACATGGAGCGCAGCGGTGAAATCTGAATTTCAACACGGCGGTTGGCAGAGCGTCCTGCTTCTGTCGCGTTGTCCGCGACCGGGCGTTCTTCACCGAAGCCCTTCACCAGCAGGCGACGGCTATCGACACCCTGGCTGGTGAGATACTGGCCGACCGAGCTGGCGCGGCGCAGGGACAGATCGATGTTGTATTCGGCGCTGCCGGTTGAATCCGTATGACCCATCACGTCCACCAGTGACTTGTCATATTCGTCGAGCACGATCGCGACCGAGTTCAGCACTTCATAGAAGTTCGGCTTGATGTCCGACTGATTGACCGCAAACGTGATGTTGGACGGCATGTTGAGCAGGATGTTGTCACCCACACGCGTCACGCTCACGCCGCTCGCCTGCAGGCGTTCACGCAGTTCGGCTTCCTGGCGGTCCATGTAGTAGCCGATACCGGCACCCGCCAGCGCGCCGACGCCTGCGCCGATGAGGACACGTGTGCGGGTGTCGCCCCCGCCGATGAGAGCGCCGCCCAGGGCACCCACGGCAGCACCGATGCCGGCGCCGATCCCGGCCTTGGAGGCCTTGCGTTCACCTGTGTAGGGGTCGGTTGTGCAGGCGGCGAGCGTGAGGGCTGCTGCGGCCACGAGTGCGACTGTCTTTTTCATCGAGTGTCCCGTCCTTTGACATAGCCCGGAAATTCGGGCGCGAAATCCAACAAGGATGACAGGTCCGGTACATCTGGCACGATGCGCCCTCCATCCCCTTCTGTTCAGCTTCGGGTTCAGTGCATGAACCCAACCTGAACGAAATATGCGAGCCGGTGTGCCGGGCGAGATGCGTCATATGGCAGTGTTCTGCTATATCTGCATCCGAAACGACAAAAACCGCAATTCTCAGCCGGTCTCAGCTTCCCCTGTCTAGCATGAATGTGCGGGGAAAGCTGCCTCACTGACCGGCCCACAAACACCATCAGGAAGGAAAACTCCATGTCGCTCTTTGACCTCTCCGGCAAGGTTGCCCTCGTCACCGGCTCCACCAAGGGCATCGGCGAAGCCATCGTCAAA